>NZ_JAYFUY010000091.1:0-4405 GCF_059933065.1 Blautia sp. HA3515
GTGGAGGATCCGGTTTCCACTTCCTCCGGGATTTCGGGGAGAAGCCGTTCTTATGGAAGCAGTCTGCCTTCACGGTATGATACCAGAGGGGCATATACCTCCCAGGTGAAGAATCAGAAGCCTTACGGCATGTGCTGGGCATTTACCACTGCGGCAGGTATGGAGACTTCTCTTCTTATGAAAGGACAGGGACTTTATGATCTGTCAGAAGAACATCTTGCCTATTTTTTTGCAAACAGGCTGAATGATCCGCTGGGAAATACAGCGAACGATAAAAATATTGTTTCCGGAAGCTACCGGGAGGGAGGAAATCAAGTCCTTGCTTCCCTTTTTCTGTCTACATGGTCAGGAATGGGTCTGGAATCCCAGGCTCCTTACCCTACAGATGCAACGCATACGGAACAGTATGATACTAAGCCGTCCACTTCACTGGCATACCAGACATCTGCATATCTGACGGATGCAGTATTTTCCGGATATGATGTAGGAAAGATCAAGGAACTGATCTATCAGTATGGGGCAGTAGGAATGTCCCTTTGGCTGGATGGATCCTATTATGATGCCATAAACTATACGTATGGTTATCCCTATGAGGGATCTGGTGCTAATCATGCAGTAACCCTGGTGGGATGGGATGATTCCTTTGATAAAAATAATTTCCCTGCTGCTTCCAAGGTGACCAGGAACGGCGCCTGGATCGCCAAGAACAGCTGGGGAAGTGAATGGGGAGACGGGGGATATTTTTATATCTCTTATGACAATAAATCCAATTATAATATTGTGGCAGAAGGGGCAACGGCTGCACCGGCTTATACCAATAATTATTTTTATGACGGATCCAGTGCCTTAAGCAGTCTGTCTTTGAAAAAGCAGACCTCATCTTCAGGAGCCACCATGGCTGCCAATGTATTTACTGCAACCGCCGGAAATGGAAACGGAGAAGTTCTGGGGGAGGTGGTGCTTGCCACCCACAGTGATGCAGGGCTTTTTGGCATACAGGTATATACCAACCTGACCAATCCGGCGGATCCTACCAGCGGTATTCCGGCATACAGCACACCGGTGCAGTTTTATCAGACTTATGCAGGGATTTCTACAGTGAAGGTTCCGGAGGTTACACTGACCCAGGGTTCCATGTATTCTGTTGTGATCACTAATCTTGGAAGCAGCAGCATTGATTTCTTATGCGAAACCGAGGGCAATTACAGCTGGGTAAGATTTCAGCCGGGTCTTGCTATAGAACAAAGCTTTGCTTACAACAGTAAAGACGGATGGTCTGATCTGTATGAAGATGGCATGTGCCTGAGAATTAAAGCTCATACACGCACCCTATCCGGTCCTGTAACAATAGCTGCACCTGGATCCCTTACAGCTGCTTCTGCTTCCTATAAGCAGATCAATCTTTCCTGGTCAGCAGTAAGTGGTGTTTCCGGATATGAGATTTATCGGAAGGCAAAAGGCGGATCCTACCAGAAGCTGGGTAATACCTCCTATGGAACTACCAGCTACAAAGATGGAAGTGCACAGTATGGAGTCACCTACACCTATAAGGTACGGGCCTATACAAATGTAAGCAGTGGGAAGCTGTACAGCAGCTTTTCCGGGGAAAAGTCTGCAAAGGCAGCACTGGCAGTACCAGCGGTTTCAGTAAAAGTATCCGGCAGCATGTATAATAAAGTTAGCTGGACAAAAAGCTATGGGGCTCAGGGCTATGTTGTATATCGGAAAGTGTCCAAAGGAAAATGGAAACGGATCGCTACCTTAAAAGGGGCTTCTGTACTTTCCTATACGGATAAAAATATTTCGGCCACAACGGTTTATGAATATGCGGTTCGTGCATATCGAAAGATCAATGGAAAGAATGTGACCAGTGGTTATAAATCTTCCGGGAAATATAAGTTCTTGCGCAGCCGCCCGTCAGAAGGTTTCTTCTGTAACAAATACCAGATATGGACTTCGGATCCGGTGGAAGGCCCAGACAAAGTGTGACGGTTATTTCCTTTACCGCAGGGAAGGCAAAGGAAAATGGAAACGAATCGGGACAGTTTCTTCCGGAAAGCGCTCAGTGTACTTTGACAATACAGTGAAAAAAGGAAAAAGCTATGCTTATTATGTAAGGGCTTATGTAAAAGAGCCTTATGGGATCGTAGCCGGAAGATATACGAACTGAGTCGGCTGCAGTCCGCAAAAAATAAGGACTTTTCGTAACTGCCCAGTATCCTTACAATTACGGCTTTTTTCATTAATAAAAAGCCTGCCGCTCAACGAAAAATGTCGATAACGATCTGATCGAAAAGAGAAACCTACTCAATGTATAATTGTTACTGTAGTATTACCTGGTGAACAGCAGCCCGCAAAACAGTAAACAGCAGCCCGCAAATACAGTGGTGGACAGACATTGCAAAATGTGGTAGAATATCCTAATCAGAAATTCCATGTCACTTCTGACGACGCATCCCCATTTTTTATTGAGAGGTAAAGAATTGTAATAGAGAAAAATATGAATCGTTGTCGCTGGCAACTCTAAAAGAACTGGCAAAAGCAAGAGGCCTGAAAGGGGTATCTGCACTTCGGAAGCCGGAACTGATCCAGCGGATGTTAGAGGAAGATGAGAAAGAAGGCTCTCTTCAAAATGAAAATACGCCCAAGGGAAGAGAAGAAGCAAAGCAGGAGAGCAGACCAGAGACGAAGCCAGAGGTGAGAAGCGAGAGCAGACCTGAGATAAAGTCAGAGGGAAAAGGGGAAGCTGCTCAGCTGGACAGTGGTGAGAAAGCGAACGGGATCCTGGAAGTCCTTCCAGATGGATATGGATTTATCCGCTGTGAGAGTTGTCTGCCTGGAGATAATGACATTTATGTGTCCCCATCCCAGATCCGCCGATTTAATCTGAAGACAGGCGATATTATCCAGGGGAACATAAGGATTAAGACCCAGGGGGAAAAATTCAGCGCACTTCTTTATGTAACGTCCCTCAATGGTTTTCATCCAAGTGAAGGACCCAAAAGATATAATTTTGAGGATATGACGCCTATATTCCCTAATCAGCGTCTCATCCTGGAACGTCCCGGCGGCACAGTTGCCATGAGGATCGTAGATCTGATCAGTCCTATCGGCAAGGGTCAGAGAGGTATGATCGTATCACCTCCTAAGGCCGGTAAAACTACACTTCTGAAGGACGTAGCCAAGTCCATTTTGAGAAATAATAAAGATATGCATTTGATCATTCTTCTTATCGATGAGAGACCAGAGGAGGTAACGGATATCCGGGAGGCTATCTACGGACCTAACGTGGAAGTGATCTATTCTACCTTTGATGAGCTTCCGGAGCATCATAAGAGGGTATCCGAGATGGTGATCGAGCGTGCCAGACGTCTGGTAGAACATAAGAAAGATGTAACCATCCTTTTGGATTCTATAACAAGACTTGCCCGTGCTTACAACCTGATCATTCCGCCAAGCGGCAGGACGCTTTCCGGCGGTCTTGACCCTGCTGCACTTCATATGCCGAAGCGGTTTTTTGGTGCTGCCCGTAACATGCGTGAAGGCGGCAGTCTGACCATTCTTGCTACGGCACTTGTAGATACTGGCAGCAAGATGGATGATGTGATTTATGAGGAATTTAAAGGTACCGGTAATATGGGAACTGATCCTTGACCGGAAGCTGCAGGAGAAGCGGGTGTTTCCTGCTATTGACATCCAGAAGTCCGGTACAAGGCGTGAGGATCTGTTGCTTAGCCGCGAAGAGCAGGAAGCAGTATATATTATGCGTAAAGGCCTGAACGGCATGAAGTCCGAAGATGCAGTAGAAGCAGATCCTGAATATGTTTGCACGCACGAAAACAAATGCAGAATTTGTCCAAACCATTAAAAAACAGAAAATTTTATAAATAACTTGCATTTCCAGATTCAGTATGATATAATCAGAAAGCTGTTTAATAGTGAATTTGTCGATTTCCCACCAGCGGAAGTCGAGAAGGAAATAGAACGAATACAGAGAGGCGAAAATCATGAGAGAAGGAATCCATCCGAATTATTATCAGGCAACTGTAACCTGCAACTGTGGAAATACATTTGTTACAGGATCTACTAAGAAAGATATCCACGTAGAAATCTGTTCCAAATGCCATCCATTCTACACAGGCCAGCAGAAGGCTGCTCAGGCTCGTGGACGTATTGATAAGTTCAATAAGAAATATGGCCTGAACAAATAATTAGAAGAATAAGGTACAGTGAGAAGGTTGAGGTTGGGAAATCTCAACCTTTCTTTGTTATCAGGGATTATTGTTGGGGCTTTTTGCCCGGCGTATCTTCTTATTTTACACTTACAGGGAGAATATAATGAGATCATCCAACATTGGCGGCCAGGCAGTTATGGAAGGCATCATGATGCGTCATAAGGACAATA
>NZ_JAYFUY010000092.1:0-24848 GCF_059933065.1 Blautia sp. HA3515
CCTGCAAAGCTCATATCCTTCTGTTGTACCTGCAAACACAAGAACCTTTGCTGCATTCATCTTTATATCCTCTTGGAGTTACCATTTTGCCGTTTATCACCTTTGTCTGAGAATTGCCGAGATAATACAGTGGTAAACATGTCCACCTTTGTATCACGCAGTTCTTTTAATGTGATGACCCTGGAACTTTCCCCTTCTCTTGCAATATTCGACACGATCCCACACACTGTATCCGGAGGATGCTGTATGTCGGTGCATCAGGTCACATGCCTTCTGAAGATAATCATGTCGCTTATGGCTGGATGGATTATAAAGACAGATCACAAAGTCCGCCTGGGATGCGCCAAGAAGCCTTGCCTGGATCTTTTCCCAGGGAGTAGAGAAGGTCGCTTAAGCTGATCAGGCAGAGATCATGGATCAAAGGTGCTCCAAGCACAGGAAGCTTCCTCCAATGGCAGCAGTGACCCCGGGAATGATCTCAATCTCCACATCCGGGTATCTTTCGCTGATCTCATAGATCAATCCTGCCCATACCATATACTCCTGCATCTCCACTGCAGATCATAGACACAGTCTGTCCTTTTTTTGCTTCCTCAAAAGCCATCACACACCGGTCCACTTCTTTTCTCATCGGTGTTGTCAGAAAGGCTTTATCACTGAAATGCTCTTTTACAAGATCGATATATACTGTATATCCAACGATCACATCACTTTGTTCAAGGGCTGCCACTGCTGCCCGGTCAGTTCCTGAGTATGCACCAGGTCCAGATGCCTACCACATAGATTTTCTGTTTACTCAAAACGAATCCTCCGGTTTCCGGCTGCCAAAGCTGCTGTGACACGCCACCTGCCGCCTGCTTTTTTTCTATGAGTACCCCTTCTTCCCCACTTGCAAGAAGGGCGCTTCTCTCACATACATTGTCTACCCCTACCTGGGCTTTTACAAAAGATGAGGACGTAAAATCTCCCTGCACAGCCTGCAGTTCCTCACTTGTATATACCTGGAAGGGAATCTTCCACTGCTCTGCTAATACCACAAGGCCTGGCTCTTCTTTTTTTATATCAATACTTGCCAGGGTCTTTACCCCTTCTTTGAAGAATTCCGGCCTTTTTTAGGATCTCATTTGCCGCCTGAAGCACAGCTTCAGACTCTTTTCCCTTTCTGCAGCCCATGCCTAAAGCCACGGTTTTGGGTACTACAAAAACGGTTTCCTCAAAAGGAGTATGCTCCTTGTAAATAGTTACACTGATTCCCAAACGCAGTCCTTTTTTCTTTGCTTCCTGTCTGTCTTTACAATAGACCAGTCCGTCCGGAAGACTTCCTTCCCATGGGAAATCGCTGAAAAACCCTGCTTTTTCCCCTGCAAGAAGAGCTGCTGATACTTCTTTTGCCCCCTTCATATTGAGGATCCCACAATCATTTTTCTTTGCAAAAACATCTACAGCAAAACACTTATGAAGGTCTGTGGCAGTAGTTACTACCGGCATGGCATCCAGTATTTTTGCTGCTGATTCAGCCAGTTCATTGGCCCCTCCCAGATGACCTGAAAGCAGGGAAATCACAAATCTGCCGCATTCATCCACGACCAGAACTGCAGGATCTGTTTTTTTGGATGCTACAAAAGGCGCAATACTGCGTACTGCAATCCCACAGGCACCAATAAAAATCACTGCCTGCGAATCCCCAAACCTGTCACCGGTCCACTGACTACAGGACTCCTTTATTGAATCCGGCAGGTATTTGCTTTTCTCCCACAGTTGTACACTGTGTCCCAGCTTTTCCAGGCCTTCTTTTAGCCGAAGCCCTGTACTTTCTCCTGTCAGGCTGTAGCATATCATGGCTATTTTCATTTCTTATCACCTGGACGTCTCTCTTTTTCGCTGATTATCTCACTGATCATCTAGTTGCTTCTCTGAATTCTGTTGTAAATCCTGGATCATACAGCTTGGAACGGTCATACTTTGCCCCCTTTACTGCATCTCCGATGATCATCAAGGCTGTCTTTGTAATATTATTTTCTTTTGCAGTCTGTGCCAGGGTTCCAACCGTACAAATGAATTTTTTCTCATCCGGCCAGGTTGCCTTGTATACAATGGCTGCAGGTGTTTCGGCTTCATATCCTCCCTCGATCAGACGGCGGCTTAATTCTTCCAGCATTCCTGTACTTAAAAAGATAACCATAGTTGCATGATGAGCAGCAAAAGACTGAATGCTCTCTCTTGCGGGAACAGGTGTCCTTCCCTCCATTCTGGTAATGATCACGCTTTGTGATATCTCCGGAAGTGTGTATTCCAGGTTCAGGGCACTGGCTGCTCCACAAAATGCACTGACCCCGGGACAGTAGTCATAAGCGATCTTCTTTTCATCCAGAATATCCATCTGTTCACGGATAGCTCCATAGATGCAAGGGTCTCCTGTATGCAGTCGGACCGTTGTTTTCCCTGCTGCTTCTGCCTTTTCTATCACAGAGATCACATCCTCCAGTGTCATTTTGGCACTGTTATAAATGGTGCACACATCCTTTGTATAGTCCAAAATCTGCGGATTTACAAGTGATCCTGCATAGATCACCACATCTGCCTCTTCCAGATACTGTTTTCCTCTTACCGTGATCAGATCCGCTGCTCCTGAACCTGCTCCAACAAAATGTACCATAGATCAGTCCTCCTTTTACGCGTTTATCTTTATGATGTGTTAGCTTTATATGATTGCTTTATGTGTTTGCTTTATGTATTAGCTATATATGTTTACTTTATGTGTTTGGTTTATCTTTTACAATGATAAGCGAATAATAGCCCGGATCATCCGGAATCTTTTCCACACTGTCAAAGATCTGCTCGTCTTCCATACCACAGTTACGGATCATCACCGCTTCTTCCCCCAGCTCCTGGATCTGCTGCCTGACTTCTTTCATCTTATGGCCTGCCTTCATCAGCACCTTTGTTCCCGGAAGCTTTAACCCCTCCCGGATCTGATAGGAGGCCGGAAGCACATGCAGCTGCTGGCTTGTTTCTACCAGACCTGTGTTCAGCCTGGCACTGACTGCACAGAATGAAGGGATACCGCTTATGATCTGTGTGTCATATCCCCTGATCTGTCAGGATCCTATGCACATAAAGATAAGTGGAATAAACAGTAGGATCTCCCAAAGTCAGAAAAGCCACCTTTTTCCCCTGCTCCAGAAGTGTTCCAAGAAGCTGTGCCCCTTTTTCATGATTTTCTTTCAGCTGCTTTTGGTCCTTTGTCATTGGCATAGGCACAGCAAGCAGTTCTTTTTCCCTGATTCCTTCCCATGCACCGTAAACGATCCGGTAGGCAATGCTTTGCTCCGGGATTTCTCCAGGCACTGCCACCACATCTGCCTCTTTTATAATTCTAAGGGCTTTTAATGTAAGCAGTTCCGGGTCTCCCAGGTCCTACTCCTACCCCATATAATTTTCCTGTCATAATTCTCCTTTATGCTCCTTTTGAATCTTCCGGATCAGACAGGGAGCATCTTCTGTCATTCCCAGATAGCCATAAACATTAGAAAATACCACTGCTCCCAGAAGGATCTGATCATAAGAGCGGTGATTCAGATAAAACTGGATCCGCTTCATCACCTGCTCCATTGCAGGCTTTAAGATTCCGTTCTGTTCCAGGATCTGTAATGCCTCATCTGTAGTATTGCATTCCAGGATCTTACGGGCACACTCCAGATCTGCGCCTGCACGGATCCCATTGGCTGCCAGTACCTCCATCCTTCCGTCTGCATTATGGGAATGGGTATTCATGATCCCTGCTGCCACCTTTACAAACTTCCCAATATGGGCCACAAAAAGAATACCTTTTGCCCCCATATCAATGGCCATATCAATGGTTTCCCCAACATAATTACTGCATTTTATATTTTTTTCAAAGGGCAGGTCCATATGATTTTTCAAATATTCTGCCCCATAATTTCCAGGGGTTATAAGAAGATATTCCTCTCCCTGGGTAAAATGCTGTCTCATTTCCACACGAATGCTTTCGATCAGGGCTTTCTCACTCATAGGCTCCACAATCCCACTGGTACCTAAAATGGAAATCCCCCCCTCTATGCCAAGCCTTGGATTAAATGTTTTCTGGGCAGTCTTTTCTCCCTCAGGTACAGAAATAATGATCTTAAGGCCGCCTTCATAATCCCCTTCCTGGGCAGCCTCTTCTGCTTCTTTTTTGATCATCGCCCGGGGCACAGGATTAATGGCGGCTTCTCCTATTTGCTGGGATAATCCAGGCTTTGTCACCCGTCCTACACCGATTCCCCCATCGATAAGGATTCCCGGAGTACTTGTTTTTTCTGCAGAGGCATACACAAGAAGCCCGCTGGTAGTATCCGGATCGTCTCCTCCATCCTTTCGGATTGCACAGGATACCTTGTCTTTGTCAATACAAATATCCTCAGGTATCAGAGAAAGCCGGATCCCTTTTGGCGTCATGATTGATACCTCTTCCACCTTTTTCCCGGACAGAAGCATCTTTACTGCAGCCTTTGAAGCCGCAGCTGCACAGGAACCTGTGGTATATCCGAAACGCATTTTCTTTTGTCCCTTAATGACGTAATAATCTTCCAGACCTGTTTTATGCATGCCTTTTCCTTTCCTGTGATTTTATTCCTTTTTTAAAGACGGTATTCAGGCTGTACGCACTGATCTGATGACTTACACAACCTTATGTCTCAGCCATTTACGGCTGTGGAAACGCCAAATAAAGACGATGCCGCGGATGGTCCAGTCTGTAAACATTCCAAACCATACAGCCAGTGGTCCCATACCCATAACACGGATCAGAAATACGCATAAACAGAACCGGAACACCCACATGCTTACACAGGAGGTGATCATAGAAAAACGCACATCACCGGCAGCACGCATCCCATATGCCGGGATAAAGGATACCACCCATACAAGAGGCTTGACCACTGTGATCCAGGCCATCATCTGAAAGCACATCCTTGCACTTTCCGGCTCCATACCGCCAAGCATGGTGATAGGCTTTGTAAGGGCAAAGACCAGAAGGCAGCATCCTATGATGATCATCTCAGCCACACAGCTCAGCTTCTTCACATAATAAACAGCCTCGTCTTCCCTGCCTGCCCCGATACACTCTCCTACAATGGTCATCAGCCCGATTCCTACTCCCATAGCAGCCGTACCATTTAGCATTTCCAGATTGTTAGTCATTGCCTGGGCTGCGATAGCTGTTGTGCCAAGCGTGGAAACCGTAGACTGTATGGCAAGCTTTCCAAGCTGAAACATACTATTCTCAATCCCGGAAGGAATCCCAAGCCCAAGGATCCTGCCGATCAGTTTACGATCCGGACGGATCTTCAGATAATCCCTGACTACAATAGGCTGTCTGTCCTTCCTTAACTGCCACAGTACCACTACTGCACAGAAGATCCTGGAAACCAGAGTTGCAATGGCAGCTCCGGCCACACCCATATGAAATCCCCAGATCAGGATCGCATTACCAACAATATTCATCACATTGGAGATTACTGAAATGATCAGTGGCCCTTTTGTATTCTCCTGTGCCCTGAAAATAGATGCACCAGAGTCATACAGTGCAATAAAAGGATAGGAAGCTGCTGAAAACAGGAAGTAAACAGAAGATGCTTCCATAACATCTGCATCTACTTTTCCAAAGATAAAATGAAGCAGAGGATCTTTAAAAAGAAGGCACAAAATCGTAACTGCTGCCGAAATGGACAGTATGATGAATAATACCTGTCTGGCTGATTTATTTGCCCTTTCATAATTACGCTGTCCCATATACTGGGCACAGATAATGGTTCCTCCTGCTGCAAGTGCAGAGAATGCCTGGATCAACAGCACATTAATGGAATCCACAAGGGAAACTGCTGAAATAGCTGCAGATCCTACATTACTCACCATCATGGTATCAGCCGTACCCATAAAGGAATTCAACAGCTGTTCCAGAATGACCGGTACCAGAATGCTTTTTAACATTTTATTTGAAAAAAGATGTTTCTGCTCCATATATACTCCCTTTCCCTCTAATGAAGCTTTGTATTGACTGCCTTTTATCCTGAAGTCTTGTTATTTCTTTCTGAAAATGCTATGATTTTGTAATTGAAAAATCACTTAGAAAGGTAACCTTATGTGTCGTACCCTTACGTATTCTGTTACAGACAAAGATGCAGGCGTAGAGATCCTTGATTTCCTGCGAAGCCATGGCTTTTCACGCCATCTTCTGTCCTCAATGAAAAATGACCCCGGCTGCATCCGGCTGAATGAAGACCGGGGCTATGGTCATACCCAGTTAAAAGAAGGGGATATACTTACCATCCTCCTTCGGGAAATGGATCCTCCATCCCGGATCCCTCCTGTAAAAATGGATCTGCAGATCCTTTTTGAGGATCAGGACCTGCTTGTCTTAAATAAACCTGCAGATATGCCTGTTCATCCATCTGCAGGCAATTATGAAAATACTCTGGCTAACGGGGTTTCTTATTATTTTGATTCCAAAGAGCAGCCTTTTGTATACCGTTGTATCAACCGTCTGGACCGTGACACTTCCGGAGTCCTTGTGCTTGCCAAAAATGCTCTCAGTGCAGCTGTACTGTCCCAGCAGATGAAAGCCAGAAAGATCAAAAGGACTTATCTTGCCATTGTCACAGGGATCACACCCGAACATGGCACCATAGATGCTCCCATTGCCCGTGAAAACGGATCTGCCATTACCAGAATTGTTGACTTCCAAAATGGAGAAAAGGCGGTAACGCACTATGAGCGCCTCGCTGTCCATGCGAAGCGCTCACTTCTTGCTCTCCGACTGGACACAGGCCGGACACATCAGATCCGGGTCCACATGAAATATCTGGGCTTCCCTCTGCCTGGAGATTACTTATACAATCCGGATTACCGGATCATCCACAGACAGCCGCTCCACTCCTATCAGCTGGAATTCACCCATCCTGTTACCGGTATTCCCCTTTTATTTACAGCACCTGTTCCACAGGACTTTGCGTCTGCCTTTGCAAAGAAACTGCCATGACCAATGATATAATCCCCGGACCCTGCCGGAGGGATCATTTATTCTTTTCATAAATGATCAAAAGACCCTTCAAAAGAAGATCCTCATCCAGAACGATCTTCTTTTTGCAATAAGGAACTATCTTTTTGGCAAGGCCGCCGGTTGCCACTACAAAGGGTTCCTTCCCAAGTTCCTCTCCGATCCGATCCACGATCCCGTCCAAAGCAGCGGCATTGCTGTAGATCACACCGCTTTTCATACACTCAATGGTATTTTTCCCAATGATTCTTCTGGGTGCGTCAATACTGATACCGCTAAGCTGGGATGCCCGTGCAGTGAGGGCATCCAGGGAAATGTTGATTCCCGGGAAGATCATGCCCCCTACATAATGCTTCTTCTCATCCACAACGCTTACTGTACTGGCAGTACCCATATCGATAATGGCCAGAGGCAGCGGATATTCTGCAATCCCTGCCACAGCATTTGCCACCAGGTCTGCCCCAAGTGAGCCAGGGTTATCCATCATAATATTCAGTCCTGTTTTCACTCCAGGGCCTAATACCATCACTTCTTTTTTCAGGATCTTTTCAGCAGCCAGCTTCACTGCATTGGTGATCTGAGGCACAACAGAAGAAATAATGCATCCTTCAATGTCATTCTTCTTAATGTGGTAAATGTCCAGAAGTGTTTTAATGTCAACTGCATATTCCAATTCTGTTTTTGTTCTTACTGTAGAAAGCCGTTCAATAAAATAGGTCTTCTCCTTATCAATACAGCCGGCTACAATATTTGTGTTGCCAATATCGATTGCAAAAATCATGTTTCCTCCCGGTTACAGCCTTACGGCATCTCTTTTTACTGCTTCTGTGCCCTCAGTTGCTGTGCCGGGGAGCAGTCTTGCCTTGTAAAGTGCAGCACCTACCATTCCGGTGATCACAGTAGAAGAGATCATCTCACATACAGCATTAATTCCAACAAATGAGCAAATAAACACAATCACATTCTGGCCGCCCATCAGTCCCTGTATATACTCACTGCTGCCAAAAAGAACAACCAGCATTGTCATGAAAAACAGAGTATTGAGAAATGCGGAAAAGAATCCTGTTACAGAGCATGAAAGGTAAACATTCTTGGATTTCTTACGGGTTCCTCTGAAAATATAACCAAGAAGAAGACCATCCAGGAATCTTGGTACAAATCTCTGGATAATAGCCAGTGCAGGATTGATGGCAAAAAGTGTAGCACCCATGGCACTGGAGCCGCCAACGCCTATACACTGCAGACAGCTGGTAATACCAAACACTGCCCCTGCAATAGCTCCGCCTGCAGGCCCAAGTACAATGGCACTGATGGCTACCGGAATCACATTAAAGGTGATGGCAAGCGGGCCGATATTCAGATACCCAAGGGGCGTGTAGGCCATAAGAAGCAGGATGGCGATCATCAGGCCAAGCATAGTGATTTGTGATGTTTTCAGTTGATTTTTCATTTTGTCCTCCTTGTTATCGTTCCCTTTTTCGGGATACAATACGGTGCTGGATCTGCGGATATTATGTATTTGTCCGCATCCTTTGGTTAATCAGTTACCTCCTGGCTCATAATCTCCAGGATCTTATCCAGGATCTTTCCGGCTGCATCCTCCTTGCTCATCAGCGGGAGTGATACTTCCTCATCCTGTGTAATCAGAGTCAGCACATTGGTATCTCCCTGGAATCCGGCTCCTGCCACCTTTACATTATTGGCAGCTACCATATCCAGGTTCTTCTTCTTTAGCTTGGCTCTGGAATTACTGAGCATATCGCGGGTTTCCATAGAAAATCCGCACAAAAACTGCCCGGGTGCCTTATGCTCACCCAGGTATTTCAAAATATCCCTTGTTCTTTTTAGTGGAATGGACATCTGGTCATCCTGTTTCTTGATCTTGTCCTCACTTACTGTAGCAGGGCAATAATCAGCTACTGCTGCTGCCTTGATGATGATATGCTGGCTGTCACTGATGCTGGTCACCGCCTCATACATATCCTGGGCAGTTACAACAGGGATCAGCTTTACAAAAGCCGGAGGCTTAATGGCAACCTGGGCCGCTGACCAGAGTTACCTCTGCACCCCTTAGCATAGCAGCCTTTGCAATGGCATATCCCATCTTGCCGGAAGAATGGTTCGTAATATAACGTACCGGGTCAATGGGCTCCTGGGTAGGTCCTGCTGTTACCAGAACCTTCTTCCCTTCCAGATCCTTTACAGCACCGATCTCCTGTAAAATATAAGAAAGAAGCGTCTCAGGCTCCGGCATCTTGCCTGCCCCTGTATCCCCACATGCCAGATATCCTACTGCAGGATCGATCACAGTGTATCCATACCCTGCAAGAATCTTTAAATTATCCTGCACAATGGGATTCTCAAACATATTGGTATTCATTGCAGGGGAAATAAATTTCCTGCATCTGCACGCCAAAATCGTAGTGGTAAGCATATCATCTGCAATGCCATGGGCCAGCTTGCCGATCACATTCGCACTTGCCGGTGCGATCATCACCACATCAGCTTTCTTGGCAACAGATACATGCTCCACAGAAAACTGAAAATTCCTGTCAAAGGTATCCACAAGACATTTATTTCCTGTAAGTGTCTCAAAAGTAATGGGATTTATAAAATTGCATGCATTCTTTGTCATAAGCACATGTACATCTGCATGAAGCTTTACCAGCGCACTGGCAAGATATGCGATTTTGTATGCAGCGATGCTGCCTGTCACTCCCAGAAGCACAGTTTTGTCTTTTAACATGGAAATAAATCGTCCTCCTCTGTGAATTTTTGACATCCTGGTGTTACTGTTCACAGGTAATATCCTGGTTTATTATACGGCAGGGATTAATGGATTGCAATGGAATTTTTTTTACCCATTTGGTAAAATAGAAAAGAAAGATCAGCGAAACCGTATTGAGAAAGGAATGATCACCATGAAAAATATACCCATCACCGGCTGGTGCAGCCGTTTTATAGAAGAGCAGGTACAGGAAGGAGACCTGTGCATAGATGCCACTGCTGGAAACGGTTCAGATACCCTTCTTCTTTCCAGGCTTTGCGGCAGTACAGGCCAGGTACTTGCCTTTGATATCCAAAAGGATGCCCTGGATCACACAAAAGAAAAGCTTTTGAAAGAAAGTCCCTTTCAGAACTGGAAATGCATTCTGGATTCCCATTCTAACATGGAAGCATATGCATCCCCGGAAACAGTCAGCTGCATTGTATTTAACTTCGGCTATCTTCCAGGCGGGGATCATACCATATCTACAGGGATAAAAACAAGTATGCCCGCTCTTTCTTCTTCGCTGAAGCTTCTGAAAAAAGGCGGGCTTTTGTCTCTTTGTATCTACAGCGGGGGAGATACAGGCTTTGAAGAGCATGATGCTGTCCTTAGCTGGCTGAAAAGCCTTGATCCCCACTGTTATCTTGTTATCAAAAGTGAATTTTATAACAGGCCCAATCATCCGCCGGTTCCTGTGCTGGTGATCAGGCTGAAATAAACGGACTAGACCCGGAAGATCAGTCCAGAACCTTGATATACTCGATCACAGGCTGCTGGTCTGCCGGGATGGTGCCATTGTCGTCTGTAGGCTTGGCATCCTTGCAGATGGCATCTACCACATCCATACCAGAGGTAACTTCTCCGAATGCTGCATAATCTCCGTCCAGGAAGGTGCTGTCTGTCTGCACAATAAAGAACTGTGAGCTGGCACTATCCGGATCACTGCTCCTTGCCATAGAGATCACGCCTCTCTTATGGGAGATGTTATTCTCTACCTTGTTGTTCTTGAACTCCCCTTTAATGGTCTGATCAGAACCGCCGGTACCATTGCCAAGAGGATCTCCTCCCTGGATCATAAAGCCGTCCATGATCCTGTGAAAGGTAAGTCCATCATAAAAATCCTCCTGTACAAGCTTAATAAAATTAGTCACTGTAATAGGTGCTGTATCTGCATCCAGCTGTACATCGATGGTACCATAATCCTTTACCTTGATCTCCACATCATGAGTACCGGTAAGGGACTTGCTTACATCCAGTGTAACTGCATCCTCTGAAGATCCAGCATCTGCAGCCTCCTCCGGCTCCTGGGATGGTTCTTCTGAAGCATCCTCTGCATCCTCTACAGGCTGTCCGCTCTGTCCTTCCTCCTGACTGCCCTCCTGTACGCCTTCTGCATCAGATCCATCAGAAATACCAGCCTCCTCTGCATCCTTTTCTGTTCCCTGCTGCTCTTCAGACGCAGTCTTTGCGGTTTCCTGATTATCTGTGTCTTTGTTTCCACACCCTGTGAACATGCAGGCTGAAAGCACTGCTGCACAAAGCACTGCAAGATACTTACGTTTCATATTCATTATGCCTCCCAGATTACTTTTTACATAACTGTTCTTTTACAGTTACCTTTTCTCATTATACTGACTGTTTCCCTGTTTACAATTCTTTTCACAAAAATTTCAAACTTTTGGCAAAAGCCTGAAAGCCGGACAGTCCCGGGTATCAAACCCTTAATCTCATTTATCGGATTCGGTCTGGAAAGCCTACTTTTCTCTGAACCTTACGCAGAGTCTTTGTTGCATAGTAGTTTGCCTTTTCTGTATTTTCCTTGATAACAGAATCAATATATGCCTTATCCTTTGAAAGTCTGGCAAACTCATCCTGAAGCGGTTTCAGCACACTGACAACAGCTTCTCCAACTGCAGGCTTGAAGTCTCCATATCCCTTACCCTGGAATTCTTTCACGGTTTCATCCGGTGTTTTGCCTGTGCATGCACTATAAATATCGATCAGATTCTTGATTCCCGGCTGCTCATCCCTGTACTGGATACATCCTTCGGAGTCTGTAACTGCACGTTTGCACTTTCTCATAATAGTATCCGGATCATCCATCAGATAAATGCTTCCATTTGGGTTCTCATCGGATTTGGACATCTTTTTGGAAGGATCCTGAAGACTCATGATCTTTGCACCTACCTTGCCGATATACGCTTCCGGAATTGTAAATACATCGCCGTAAATATTATTAAAACGCTCTGCAATGTTTCTTGTAAGCTCAAGATGCTGCATCTGGTCAATCCCCACCGGAACCACATCTGCCTGATACAGAAGAATATCTGCTGCCATCAGTACCGGATAAGTAAAAAGTCCGCTGTTAATATTATCCGCATGTTTGGCTGCTTTGTCCTTAAACTGAGTCATCCGGTTCAATTCTCCCATATAGGTAAAGCAGTCCAGGATCCATGCCAGCTCTGCATGACCGGACACGTGAGACTGATAGTAGATGCAGTTTTTCTTTGGATCCAGTCCTGCTGCAATATAAAGGGTGAGCAGATTCCTGGCTCTTTTACGGAGCACTGCCGGATCCTGGCGTATAGTAATAGAGTGCATATCTACCACACTGTAAAAGCATTCATATTCATCACATAAAGTCACCCAATTCTTCAGGGCGCCCAGATAATTACCCAAAGTAAGATTTCCTGTTGCCTGCATGCCGCTGAACAGCACTTTATTTCCATCGATCATAATGATTTCTCCTTCTTTTTTCATTCTTAGTCAGTTTAGCATTCTGTCACATTAAAGTCAATGTTGCAGTTACTTTTTATCTGTCGCTTACATCTACAGCTGATTTTTACCCGGCCTTTTATCTGCCTTCTGTTTTCATATTGCAAAACTGTTTTTTTCTGTTAAAATTAAAAAAGACAGTTACAGCCTGTTATCATTTAATATCATTTAAATCGAAAGAGAGGATCTGACATGGAAAAAATAACCAGTTTTACCATAGACCACATCAAATTGCAGCCTGGAGTGTATGTATCCAGGAAAGACAAAGCAGGTGACAGCGTGATCACCACCTTTGATATCCGTATGACTTCCCCTAATGAAGAGCCTGTAATGAACACTGCAGAGCTTCATACCATCGAGCACCTGGCTGCCACTTTTTTAAGGAACCATCCTGTATTTGGTCCTAAGATGATCTACTGGGGCCCTATGGGCTGCCGCACCGGCAATTACCTTCTTTTAAATGGAGACTATGAATCCAGGGATATTGTTCCCCTTATGATCGAAACCTTTGAATTTATCCGCGATTTTGAAGGAGAAGTACCTGGCGCTTCAGCCAGGGACTGCGGCAACTATCTGGATATGAATCTTGGCATGGCCAAATATCTGGCCAAGAAATATCTGGAGCAGGTACTTTACGATATCCGCCCGGATCGTCTGGTTTATCCGGAATAATCCGTATAATCATGATTACACAAAAAACAGCACGGTCATCAAATGGCTGTGCTGTTCTTTTCTTAATATTATATTATTCTTGTAATGCTCTGTCTTACTGCTGCACTGTACCATCTGATACAGCTGCATCTGCCTGTGTGCCATCACTTACAGCCGCATTAGGATCTACAGCTGCATTAGGATCTGCTGCTGCATTAGGATCTGCTGCTGCATTAGGATCTGCTGCTGCATTAGGATCTGCTGCCACTGCAGTTACATAATCTCCGGAAGCATATAAGGTCTGTCCATTATAGTTCACTTCGATCCATCCATTGTCACATACACCAGTGCTGGTAAGCTGAACCCCTGCGCCAACTCCTGTAACAAGCTCTGCATCTGTGCTTGCGTCTGCACGAAGGTTCACTTCTGTATTGGTAGTATATACACCATCCTGCTTGGTAACATTAACACCGCTTGCTGTCTGTACAATCACCGGCTCCGGGGTAGGTGTGACTTCTGGGGTAGGTGTCACCTCTGGAGTAGGTGTAGGCTCCGGAGTAGGTGTGATCTCCACAACTGTTACGGTTGAACCTGCTCCATCATCAAACCCACATCCTGGAAGCACCATAGCCGCTCCCAGTACAAGCAATGCCAATAATGTTTTTTTCATAATATATTTCCTCCTGACTCAGCTGCATGAATGCGCTGATTATTCACATATTAGTTATTAAAATTGTGTTACAACTAATATACATGATTATTTCAGAATATGCAACCCATTTTCCCAAAAGATTCTTAGAGTATCATATCCTTTCAAACAGCACATCCACCCGACCGCCGCAGATCATTCCAAGATTTCCCTGTTCTGCATTGGACAGATTGTAGGATACACATTCAGGAGAAACAACCTGTGTGCAATGCCTGATTGCCTCATACTCTACCCTGCCGCCTCCAATGCTGCCCCAGGTCTTTCCATCATCCCCAACCAGCATTTTGCTTCCCACTCCTCTGGGTGATGAGCCCGATTTGCTTATGATGGTAACCATTTACACCTGTTTGGCCGGCTTCCACCGCATGCTGTACTTCCTCATCACAATATGCTATATAATGCTGGTTTTTCACCTTTACGATCTCCGCCATAATACTTACCGCGATCTCTGCCGGCATCTGACCTCCAAGGGGCAGGCCGATGGGTGCATGGACTGACTCCAGCTGTTCCCTGGTATAGCCTTCCTTTTCCAGATTCTCCATAGTGATCCGTACCTTAGTCCTGCTTCCGATCATACCAAGATAGGTATAGGGCCGACCCAGGATCTGTCGAACACAGATCCCGTCACCCACATGGCCTCTTGTAACGATCACATAATAAGCATTTGCATATGCCGGGATCCTTGCAGACAGTTCTTCAAAAGGAGCCGGTACCAGAACATCAGCATCGGGAAACCTGTCTTTTGTAAGAAATTCCTCTCTTTCATCCATAACAGTAACATGGAATCCTAGCATCTTACCTATCTTTGCAGTAGGACAGGATACATGGCCTGCTCCAAGAAGGATCAGCCTTGGATTCTTCATGTAGATTTCCACAAAAACAGATACTCCATAGATCTGCTTGATTCCGGTTTCCTCTATTTGGTCTAATGCCGCTTCATAAGGGCGCCAGTCAAACCCGGGATCCTTCCCCTGCCATCCAATGTCCGTCCTGTAAGCCTTCTGTCCCTGATGCTCTCCATCCAGGATCAAGACTGTTTTCAGTTTTCCCTGTTTTTCAAGTATATGGTATATTTTTCTGTACATTTCCTGTTCCTCCGGCTATATATGTTATGAAAATCTGCTGTTATGCCAGCGAAACCCTTTAAAACTGAAAGCTGTTTTTATCCCTGTGGATATAAGTTCCCTGTTTTTCCCTGATCAGCCTGCCTCCTGATACGCATAAGGTTCCTCTAAGGAAAACACTGTCAATATCGCCATGAAGTGCAAAGCCTTCAAATGGGGTATTGTCTGTATTGCAAGCATGTGTCTTTGCCGAAATCCTGCTTTCTTTTTCCGGGTCAAATATTACAATATCTGCATCGCTTCCCGGTGCAAGCACACCTTTTCTTGGGTATACACCATAAAGCTTTGCAGGATTTTCACATAACAGGCTGCACATCTGCTCCTGGCTGATCCTTCCTTCCCCGTACTCCATAGGTGTACAGCAGGCTTCCTCTTGTCTGTATTCCCGGAAGCCCTCCTGGGATCTTTGTAAAATCATCCTTTCCAAGAGCCCTCTGCTCCAAGGTAAAGCTGCAATGATCTGTGGCAACTGTCTGGATCTGTCCGTTTGCCAGTGCCTTCCATAAGCATTCCTGATCTTCTTTTTTTCGAAGAGGAGGGGCACATACATATCTGGCTCCTTCAAAATCCGGCAGCGAATACTTACTATCATCCAACAGCAGATAATGTGGACAGGTTTCTGCATATACGATCTGTCCTCTTGCCCTGGCTGCCATAACTTCCTGATAAGCCTTCCGATTTGTAAGATGAACGATCATAATCGGTGCCCCGGCAGCCTCTGCGATTACCAGCAGACGGTGCACAGCTTCTGCCTCCATAGTATCCGGCCGCACCAGCGGATGATTCTCAGGTCCCAGTCTGCCTGCTGCCTTTGCTTCCCGGGACAGTGCATCGATCACCTCTGCATTCTCGCAGTGTACTCCTGCAAAGCATCCTTCTTTGTTTAATTTCTTAATGATTTTGTAAATATCCCCATCCCCTACCATCATTGCCGGATAGGTCATATACAGCTTAAAGCTGGTGATCCCGGCATCGATCATATCCTGGATCTCTTTTTCTGTTTCTTCATTCCATTCCACGATAGACATATGGAATGAATAATCACAGGAGCATTTACCGTCTGCCTTTTTGTGCCATTTTTCCAGACCTTCTTTTAATGTATGGCCGCCTTTATCCTGTGACGCATAATCCACCACCATGGTGGTTCCTCCAAGGAGTGCCGCTTTTGTACCAGTCTCAAAATCATCCGCTGTAACAGTCCCCGCCACTTCCAAGTCAAGATGGGTATGTCCGTCAATAAATCCGGGGAACAAAAGCTTTCCTGTTACATCTATAACGTTTGCCCCATCTTCTGAAAGCTTCTCCCCAACAGCAAGGATCTTCTCGCCGTCTGTCAGTACATCTGCTTTTATTGACTTTTCTCCTGACACAACCGTTCCGTTCTTAAGTAAATATCTCATGGTGATACCTCCTTATCATTTAGTTGTTTATGATTCCACTGTCCCGGGGACTGGCCCCATTATGAACATGTTGCCCTAAGGTCTCATGTCTGTTTGCTTCAATATAGCACTTTTGTACAGATTATTCCATACATATCCTTAAATTTTACAATTTTTTTTAGCTTTCCACATTTTTTTTTGTGAAAATCCTTTTTATTTTTTTGCGCCTGTGCTATACTATGATTACAGTGTAAAAAGGTCATACTCCCACCTGTGCTTGCACAAGGGTGGACAAATGGCCATTTGCCAGGGCAGCCGTGAAGGCACCAAGCAGTTACTATTATTTTATAGAAAGGGAGGCAGCTTTTATGGGACGTCTGACTGTCTTAAAACAAATCGCCCAGGATCTGGCTTCAGAATTCGGGTCTGATTGTGAGGTTGTGATCCATGACCTGAAAACCAAGGATCCTGAACACTCTATTGTTTATATCGTAAACGGACATGTTACAGGACGCAGCATTGGGGACGGGCCTTCAGATGCAGTGTTTGATGTGATCCGCAACCGTAACCGCAAAGGCAGCAGCGAGCCTTCTTGGCCACTCCGGTTATCTGATGAAGACCAGTGACGGCAAGATTCTGAAATGCAGCACATCTTATATCCGTGATGATGATGGATCCCTCCATTACGTATTTGGGATCAATTATGATGTCACCAAGCTTACCATGATCGAGAATGCACTCCACGCACTGATCACCCCGCAGAATAAGGAAGAAAAGCCCAAACAGATCTCTCACAATGTGAATGATCTGCTGGACCGCCTGATCGAGGAGTCTGTAGCACTTGTAGGAAAGCCAGTGGCATTGATGAATAAGGATGACAAAGTAAAAGCCATCCAGTTCCTGAATGATTCGGGGCATTTCTCATTACAAAATCCGGGGATAAGGTAGCCAATTATTTCGGTATTTCCAAATATACTCTTTACAGCTATATTGATGTAAATAAATAAGTAACGATTCCCACATACTTTCCAAAGAAAAGGCCTGCGGCCTGGAAGAGATTTCACTTTTCTTCCAGAGCGCAGGCTTCTTTATAAATTTCACAGGCACCGCTGTTTACGCATCTTTTATAAGCGCAGTCCATAAATGTCAGTTTTTTCTTTCCATCTGTGATCTCATATTCACAGCATACCGTATTGCTTCCATTCATGGTTCTGCAAAATCCTGAAATAAATTCCTCTTCCACTTCTCTCCCCTCCTTGAAATCCCCTGCCAAAACAGCTATACTGTAATCATAAAAATAACCTGTAAGGAGGCCATTATGAATCAGGAAATGTACGAAGAAGCAGTCCGCTCTAATGTATTATCCAGACAGCTGATCGAAGAACTTCTCAACAGCCTGGACTATACCGGTATCTCATTCATCAATTCAACCATTGAAGTACTAAAAGTACTCCGAACCCGCCTGGAACGTGGTGACAGGATCACAAGATGAAGTATCCGGGATCACATATACCATGGACAGCTTTTATAAATTTGTAAAAGACCATTTTTCTTCTTATATCCTGAGCCAGGTTTTTGATGACCCGGCCCAAGCAGAAAAAGTCTATTTTTCACTGGAGACCTGCGATGGAGGCTATAATCTGGTCATGGCAGACTCCTCTCACAACAAGACTTATGAGTGGATCTCCTCCTTAAGTGAGCGGTTCTCACTGGTGCATATGATCTCCACAGGGATCGTATACCTGAAGGATGTTAAGACCAATACATACCAGCCTTTCATCTCCGGCAACGGCAAATACTGCCGCTATGATAAAGAATCCGGACATTTGGTAGAGCTTTAATCTTTCAGCTTGTGGATAAAGATCCCGCTGCGAAGCTTTGGCTCAAACCAGGTAGACTTGGGCGGCATCAGCTTACCCTCATCAGCGATCTGCATCAGATCCTCAACAGAGGTGGGATACATGGCAAATGCAATCCCACCTTCTTCTTTTGCCAGTTCTCCCAGCTGTTTCAGGCTTCGATTGCCTCCTACAAAGCGTATCCTTGGATCCCGCCTTTCATCTTTGATCCCCAGGACAGGTGCCAGCACTTTGTCATGAAGGATCTGCACATCCAGCTGTCCCACAATATCCTTCTTTTTCATATACATCCGGCCATGCCTTCAAATGGAACCACTGTCCCGCCTATATAAAGGCCGATGCAATGCTTCTCTACAGGCTTACATGGAAATCCGGGCATAGCCACCAATTTCAAAATTAAACTTCAGGCTTGCAAGGAAAGCCTGTTCTGTCAGACCATTCAGGTCCTTTACGATCCTGTTGTAAGGAAGGATGGTAAGCTGGTCAAAGGGGAAAACAACAGAAAGGAAAAAGTTAAATTCTTCCTCTCCTGTATCAGTCTGGATGCTCCCTGTCTTCTCTTCTGTCCTACCTTCACAGCAGATGCAGCCCTGTGATGGCCATCTGCAATATAAAAAGCAGGGATATCTCCAAACTCCTGTGAAATCTTCCGGATGGTATCCTCATCATCAATCACCCACACTCTGTGGATCACTTCATCCTCTGCCGTAAAATCATAAACTGCCTTGTGGGACTCTTTCCATTGCTCCATCAGAGAGAAAGAAGACTGCTGTGTATATCTGCAGGCAAGATCAATAGGGCCTGTATTGGCATCACACACATCTACGTGGCGGATACGGTCCAGTTCCTTGTCTTCCCTTGTAAGCTCATGCTTTTTCACTACACCATTCATGTAATCGTCAATGGAAGCACAGCCTGCAATCCCAGTCTGGGTCCTGCCTTTACGGACAAGTTCATAAATATAATAGCAGGGAACCGGATCCTGGATCATAGTTCCTGTTTCTTCCATTTTTTCCAGGTTTTCTTTTGCCTTCTGATAAACAGAAGGGTCATACAGATCTACTTCCGGCGGCAGGTCCATCTCAGCCCTGTCCACATGCAGAAAAGAATCCGGATTTGCTTCTCCTATCGCCCTGGCTTCTTCACGGTTCACCACATCATACGGAAGTGCAGCCACCTTCGCCGCCTTCTCCGGTACAGGACGAAGGGCACGAAAAGCCCTTAATATGGCCATAATAATCTCTCCTCTCATCTCTAAGTACAGTTATTTGAAGAATAATTTACCCAAAAACACCAGTTTATTTTACCACAATTTCCACTCCTTGACAACGAGCCTAATTTTTTTTTGAAATGCCTAAATATTTTTGCATATTTCTATTGTAAATTATTTATTTTATGATATTATAGAAATAAGAAATTAGAAATTTTAAAAATATCAAGGGAGGTTGTTTTCATATGACAGAAGGATTAAAATGGACTGTGAACCAGGTGCCCAGATCTTCTGATCCCTACCTGGATCTTATGTCCGAGGAAAACGTAGAAAAAGCCAACGAATTCCACAAAAGCTTTCCCCAGTATTCTGTAACACCCCTGCAGAAGCTTTCTGCCCTGGCCAGTTTTTTGGGCGTAAACAATATTTTCTGCAAGGATGAGTCCTACCGTTTCGGGCTGAATGCTTTTAAAGTGCTGGGCGGATCCTATGCAATGGGCCGTTATATTGCAAAAGAACTTGGGAAGGATATCAGCCAGCTGCCTTACAATGTTCTCTCTTCTGAAGAACTTGGTAAAGAATTCGAGACAGGCTTACTTTCTTTACCGCTACAGATGGCAACCATGGACGCGGCGTTCGCATCGGGCAGCACACCGTCTGGGACAGAAGGCCGTTGTACGGATGCCGAAAGGTACAACCAAGACCCGTTTTGACAATATTGCAAAAGAAGGCGCAGAAGTTACTATTGAAGAAGTAAATTATGATGACTGTGTAAGGATGGCAGCTGCGGAAGCAGCCAAAACCCCTCATGGGATCATTGTCCAGGATACTGCCTGGGACGGCTATGAAGAGATTCCTTCCTGGATCATGCAGGGATATGGCACTCTGGTTCTGGAAGCAGATCGTCAGATGGAAGAAGCCGGTGTACGTCCTACTCACGTATTTGTTCAGGCAGGCGTAGGCTCCCTTGCAGGTGCTGTAGTAGGTTATTTTGCAAACAGATATAAAGAAAATCCTCCCATCATGGTGGTGTGTGAGGCAGGCGCAGCTGATTGCCTTTACCGCTCTGCCTGTGCGAAGACTGGTGATCTGGCAAATGTAACCGGAGACCTTGCCACTATCATGGCCTGGCAGGACTTGCCTGCGGCGAGGGCAATACCATCGGATGGGATATCCTTAAGAACCATGTTTCCGTATTTGCATCATGTTCCAGAACTGGATGAGTGCAAAGGCTACCAGGATCTATGCCAACCCGCTTGGAGACGATCCTAAGGTTATTTCCGGTGAATCCGGCTCTGTACCGCTTGGCCTTGTTTACACTGCACTTCATGATGCAGATGCAGCAGACCTTAAAGAAGCCCTTCACCTGGATGCGGATTCCAACATCCTTGTGATCTCCACAGAGGGAGACACAAGACCCAGGTACGCTACCGTGAGATCGTATGGGACGGTCTTTATGGCACATCCCAGTCTCTCAGTAAATAAAAATAATCAAAAATCTTCATTTATTTAATATTATACATATACAGGAGGAAGAAAAATGGATTACAGTCAAATCAATGCAGCAGCAGAAGGCTACAGAAGCAGACATGACCAGATTCTTACGGGATCTTGTAAAAATCCCTGGAGAAAGCTGTGGTGAAAAAGGCCATATTATGCGGATCAAAGAAGAAATGGAGAAGCTTGGCTTTGACAAAGTTCAGATCGATCCTATGGGCAATATCCTTGGTTTCATGGGAAGCGGCCAGACTCTCATCGGTTTTGACGCTCATATCGATACAGTAGGTATTGGTAACAGAGATAACTGGGAATTTGATCCATACGAAGGCTACGAGACAGACTCTGAGATCGGCGGCCGTGGAACTTCTGACCAGATGGGCGGTATTGTTTCTGCTGTTTATGGCGCAAAGATCATGAAAGATCTTGGTCTTTTAAATGACAAATTTCAGGTTGTAGTTACCGGTACTGTACAGGAGGAAGATTGTGACGGTCTTTGCTGGCAGTATATCATCCATGAGGACAAGGTTCGTCCGGAGTTTGTTGTATCTACAGAGCCTACAGACGGCGGTATTTATCGTGGGCAGCGTGGACGTATGGAGATCCGTGTAGATGTAAAAGGTATCTCCTGCCATGGCTCTGCTCCTGAGCGTGGAGATAATGCTATTTATAAGATGGCTGATATCCTTCAGGATATACGTGCCCTCAACGAAAATGATGCAGCTGATGAAACCCAGATCAAAGGCCTGGTTAAAATGCTGGATGAGAAATACAATCCGGAATGGGAAGAAGCACGCTTCCTTGGAAGAGGTACTGTTACCACTTCTGAGATCTTCTTTACTTCCCCAAGCCGCTGTGCAGTTGCAGATTCCTGTTCTGTATCCCTTGACCGCCGTATGACCGCAGGCGAAACCTGGGAAAGCTGCCTGGATGAGATCCGTGCCCTTCCTTCCGTAAAGAAATACGGAGACGATGTAAAGGTTTCCATGTACGAATATTCCCGTCCTTCCTGGACAGAGCTTGTATATCCTATTGAATGCGACTTCCCTACCTGGGTCATTCCCAAGGATCATAAGGTTTACAAAAGCACTTGAGGATGCATATAAGGGACTGTATGGTGAAGAACGTCAGGGCAATGATGTAACATCCCAGCTTCGTAAATCCCGTCCTCTTACCGACAAGTGGACCTTCTCCACAAATGGTGTAACCATTATGGGACGTAATAATATCCCATGCATCGGCTTCGGACCTGGTGCAGAGGCACAGGCACATGCTCCAAATGAAAGGACATGGAAAGACGACCTTGTAAGATGTGCAGCTGTATATGCAGCACTTCCAGGCAATTACTGCAAATAATTATTTTTCCGCAATCAGGGCCGGGATCCGCACCTGTGCGTCCCGGCTGTATACCAGATAATCCATCATAAAACATACAAGGAGAATGATAACCATGAAAACATTACAGGATTATATTGACAAACTGAACAGCCTTAATTTTAAAGAAATGTACAACAACGATTTCTTCTGGACATGGGATAAGACCGATGATGAGCTGGAAGCTGTTTTCACTGTTGCTGATGCACTTCGCTTTATGAGAGAGCATAATATTTCCACCAAAGTATTTGAAAGCGGTCTTGGCATTTCCATTTTCCGTGATAATTCTACACGTACCCGTTTTTCCTTTGCTTCTGCCTGCAACCTGTTAGGCCTTGAAGTACAGGATCTGGATGAAAAGAAATCTCAGTATCGCTCCACGGCGAGACTGTTCGTGAAACAGCAAACATGGTTTCCTTCATGGCTGATGTGATCGGTATCCGTGATGATATGTATATCGGCAAAGGCCATGCTTACCAGAAAGAATTTATGGATTCTGTTACAGAGGGTAATAAGGACGGTATCCTGGAGCAGCGTCCTACTCTTGTAAACCTTCAGTGTGATGTAGACCATCCTACCCGAGTGCATGGCAGATATGCTGCATATCATCCATGAATTTGGCGGTGTTGAGAACCTGAAGGGCAAAAAGATCGCTATGTCCTGGGCATACTCTCCTTCTTATGGCAAACCACTTTCTGTTCCTCAGGGTGTGATCGGACTTATGACACGTTTCGGAATGGATGTTGTTCTTGCTCATCCGGACGGATATGATGTAATGCCAGAGGTTGAAGAGATCGCACGTAAGAATGCACAGGCTTCCGGCGGTTCCTTCACAAAGACCAACAGCATGGAAGAAGCATTCAAAGATGCTGATATTGTTTATCCAGCTGGGCTCCGTTTGCAGCTATGGAGAAGCGTACCAACCTTTATGCTGAAGGTGATTTCGATGGCATTGACAAACTGGAAAAAGAGCTGCTTGCTCAGAATGCAGAGCATAAAGACTGGGCATGCACAGAAGAGCTTATGAAAACCACAAGGAACGGAAAAGCTCTTTACCTTCACTGCCTGCCTGCAGATATCACAGGCGTAAGCTGTGAAACCGGTGAGGTTGATGCAAGTGTATTTGACCGCTACAGAATCCCGCTTTACAAAGAAGCAAGCTTTAAACCTTATGTTATTGCCGCTATGATCATGCTGTCTAAATTTGAGAATCCTCAGGACATCCTGAAAAAACTGGAAGTGAAAGCAGCTCCCAGGACTATGCAAATCACCCCATTGGGGAGTGGGAGGTTTTTATGTATCAGAGAAAACGAATCGTGATCGCTCTTGGCGGCAATGCACTGGGAAATACCCTTCCAGAACAGATGATTGCTGTAAAAACAACTGCCAGGGCTCTCTGTGATCTTATTGAAGAAGGACATCAGGTGGTGGTTGTCCACGGAAACGGTCCGCAGGTAAGGACATGATCAATAATGCTATGTCTGCCCTTTCCAGAGAAGATGATACCCAGCCTAACACGCCTCTTTCCGTATGTGTTGCTATGAGCCAGGCCTATATTGGCTACTATCTCCAAAACGCACTCAGGGAAGAATTGCGGAAGCGTGGTTTTATGCGCACTCCTGTAGTAACAGTCGTCACCCAGGTCAGGGTAGATCCGGATGACCCTGCTTTTGCCAATCCCACAAAGCCGATTGGCAAATTCCTTACCAAAGAAGAAGCTGAATACCAGGCAAAAGCCTATGGCCACATCATGCGCGAGGATGCAGGCCGTGGCTACCGGCGTGTGAGAAGATCACCAAAGCCTGCAGATTTTTGTTTGAGACGGGACGACGAGTTCACAGCCCTGTGGATGCAAATAAGATTGTGATCTGCTGCGGTGGTGGCGGAATCCCTGTGATCCTGAAGGATCATCATCTGAAAAGGCGCATCCGCAGTGATCGACAAGGACTTTGCCAGCTGTCTTCTTGCCAAGCAGCTGGATGCAGATATGCTGATCATCCTTACAGCAGTTGAAAAGGTAGCCATTCATTTTGGCACACCGGATCAGAAATGGCTGGATGACCTTACAGTATCCCAGGCTCGCAAGTACGTAAAAGAAGGCCAGTTTGCTGCCGGCTCCATGCTTCCCAAGGTAGAAGCAGCCATTGATTTTGCAGGCTCCGGTTCCGGACGTACAGCACTGATCACATTGCTTGAGAAGGCAAAAGAAGGGATCCAGGGGAAAACAGGAACCCTGATCCACCTGTAAAACGACCTGGCATCTTATCGAAATGAAACAGACTGCCTGGTATCACATCATCATGGCTTTGAACGTTCACATAATCAAAAAGGAGTTATCCTAATGAGGAGAAGGTGCTTGCACTTCCGCTCCCATTTCGGATAACTCCTTTTGTTTTTCTCTTAATGATCTGCCGGACAATTCTGATGAATAATCAATGTCCAG
>NZ_JAYFUY010000093.1:0-20394 GCF_059933065.1 Blautia sp. HA3515
CATAAGATGAAGTGTAAACAATTTCTGGAGGATTTTAACATGAGTGATTTAGCAGCTGCCAACTGTGGATGTTCTGAGGAAAGATCCGGGATGCGGATGTGGATGTGACAGCGGATGCGGATGCAGCAACAACGGATGTGGATGCGGCAACAATGGATGCGGATGCGGCAACAATGGATGCCTGGGCTTCAACAACCTGAGCAACGGGAACTGTAATTGCATACTCTGGCTCATCATCATCCTTTGCCTTAGCGGATGCAATGGTTATGGAAACAACTGCAATGGCTGCGGCAGTAATGACTGCAGTTGGCTGATCATTGTCCTTTTGCTTCTGTCAGGCTATGGCGGATGTGGATGTGGATGCTGATCATCCTGGCTTTGGGGCGCTTAATGCGCCCCTTTTGTCTGTCTGTTTCTCTCTTTTTCCCGTTTCTCCTGCTCCTTTCTTTTTCGTTCCACACATTCCAGATCTATTTCATAAAAGGCAGTTCCATCAAGAATTATTCTTTGACTGCCATTCTCTTTCTTTTCCATGCCGATCACCTGCTTTCATTCTTTCTATCAGTTTATGTCACAGGCCGCTGTCCTGTCATATTTTAATAATAAAATCATAAAATGATGTTGGGAGTAAAAGCCACAAACTATGATATCTACGGATTGTTTCGTGCCATGCACTTCCACAATCCAACCCTATTTCAGGAGGTTTTAAATGGATCAAAACTGGAAAGACAACCCTAAACTGTCACAATTGGACCGTGGAAAATTAGATATGCTTTCCCAACTGGCCATGCAGGGAGCAGGGAAAAGCCCTTCCCAGATGCTGCCTTACATCATGAGTGCAGCTGCCCGGGGAAAGCAGGCAGGTATGAATTTTTCAGATAATGAGATTGATACCATCATACAAGTACTAAAAATGGGAAAAAGCCCGGAAGAAACCCGGAAACTGGATCAGGTAATACAACTTATGAAAATGATAAAATGAGTACAAAAACAGCCATGAACCAATTCCTGATGTTCATGGCTGAATCGTTTTATTCTGATTTTGAAATACCTTCCATCATGCATTCACGTAAAAAAGCAAGGGCATGTGCAGTTGCCTGCTGTCGGATCTTGGTGCGGTTCCCTGTGAAATGGAACTCCCGTGTAACAACCTTGCCATTATAACAACAGCCCATAAATACAGTGCCCACAGGTGTTTCCTTTGTGCCTCCGTCAGGACCTGCCAGTCCTGTAATGGAAAGGCAGATGTCAGCTTCTGCCGCATTACATCCTCCCTTTGCCATTTCCTTTGCACATTTGGCTGAAACAGCACCTTCCAGCTTCAGTGTGGCTTTCTTTACACCAAGGCATTTTCTCTTGGCACGATTACTGTATGTGACAAAGCCATGGGTAAATACCTGGGATGCACCTGGCACATTCACGATCCTGGCTGCAATCTCTCCACCTGTGCAGGACTCTGCCAATGCAAGTGTGAGCTGCTGGTCACGAAGCATATCTACTACCGCTTCTTCCAGTGTTTTCTCTGCCTCAGTTGCAAATATATTCCTGCCAAACCTGCGTTTCAGTTCCCTTACAACAGGCTTGATCAGCTTTTTGCCTTCCTTCTCATCTGATGCCTTTGCAGTGATCCGCAAATGTACTTCACCTACTTTTGCATAAGGTGCAATGGTAGGATTGGTCTGTGCCTGGATCATATCCTGAATATCCTCTGCCACCTGGCTCTCGCCAATCCCACAGATCTTCACTACCTGGGAGTAAATGATTTCCGGCTGTTTTTTGCGGAGATAAGGATAAACCTCCTCTGTAAACATAGGCTTTAATTCTACCGGAGGTCCTGCGAAGAAGAATGGCAATCTTTCCATCCTTCTCAAGGATCAGCCCCGCGCAGCTGTCCCGTTGTGATTATCCAGAACAAGTGCCCCTTCCGGAAACAAGTGCCTGCTTATAGTTATTCGATGTGATGCGGCGCTGTGAATTATTTTTCTTATATTCTTTCATATAGCGCTCAATGCGCTCCCTGGAATGTACATCCTCAACAAGAGGCATCCCCATCACTTCAGCTGTTACCTCTTTGGGTAAGGTCATCCTCTGTAGGTCCAAGGCCGCCGGTAAGGATCACAACATCAGACCGGTCCAGTGCCGTACGGATCACTGCCTTCATCCGTTCTTCATTGTCTCCTACCACACTCTGGTAATATACAGTCAGACCAAGGTTCGCACATTCCACTGCCAGATATGCACTGTTGGTATTCACAATATTACCAAGCAATATCTCTGTCCCTACCGTTACAATCTCTGCAATCATATTTTTCCCTTTCGCAGTTATTATTCCTGCATGGATAATACGTTTTTATTCTCCATAATGTAAGTCAACAGTGAGATAATCGTCAATGCCAGTGAGATCCATACAAAACCACGGGCAAGGATGTGAAAGATACCATCATAGTTCAGGATCAATAAAATGATCATGATCATCTGAGCGGTTGTCTTGAATTTGCCCCAGTAATTGGCTGCGATCACTACTCCGTTCTCCGCTGCGATCAGACGGAACCCACTGATAATAAATTCCCTGGCAATGATGATGATCACGATCCAGGCCTCCAGACGGTTCAACTCCACCATACAGATCAGGGAAGAGCAGACCAGAAGCTTATCAGCCAAAGGATCCATAAACTTTCCAAAATTCGTAACAAGATTATTCTTTCTTGCAAGATGACCGTCCAACCAGTCCGTAATGCTGGCTCCTACAAAAATAACAAGACAGATATAGCGGTTCGCAGCACCACCCCAGCCTGTAAGGCTGAACAGAACAAAAAACGGCACCATGATCATTCTTGCAACCGTAAGTTTATTCGGCATATTCATCTTCCAATTCTCCTATCAAGTCATATTCCAATGCACCGGTGATCCGTACATTCACAAAATCTCCTGTCACCAGAAGCTCTCCTGTCTGTACAAAAATATAGCCATCTACCTTTGGTGCATCTCCATAAGTCCTGCCTATATAAGCACTTTCTCCTGAAATCTGACCTTCGATCATCACAGATACTACCTGCCCGACCCTTTGCTGGCCCTTTTCCAGGGATATCTCCTGCTGAAGCTCCATCAGCTGATCTTTTCTTTCTTCCTTTAATTCTTCAGGAATCTGTCCCTCCATGGAGGCAGCTGGTGTATCTTCTTCCTGAGAGTAAGTGAAAACACCCAGACGGTCAAATTCCATCTGATCCACAAAATCCATCAGTTCCTGATGGTCTTCTTCTGTCTCTCCCGGGAATCCGGTGATCAGCGTGGTACGAAGGATAATATCTGGAATCTCCCGGCGAAGCTTCTCTATGATCTCCACCAATTCTGCTTTTGTTGTCCTGCGGCCCATTCTTTTCAAAACAGGATCGCTGGCATGCTGGATCGGAAGATCAAGATAGTTACAGATCTTTTCTTCTTCCTTCATTACCTGGATCAGCTCATCATAAATCTCTTCCGGATAACAATACAAAATACGTATCCATCGGATCCCCTGAATCTTGCAAAGCTCTTTCAAAAGGATATGAAGAGATTTCTTACCATAAAGATCCTTACCATATACTGTAGTCTCCTGGGCTACAAGGATCAGTTCCTTCACACCCTGCTCCGCCATATCCATAGCCTGCTTAAGAAGGCGTTCCATAGGAACACTGCGGTACCTGCCACGCAATTTAGGGATAATGCAGTAAGTGCAGTGCTTGTCACAGCCTTCTGCGATCTTCAGATATCCATAATGACCGCCTGTAGTAAGCACACGCCTGCCCAGATCTTCCGGCAGATAGTCAATGTCTTTAAATTCCTGGAAATGTTTTCCGGCTTCTGCGGCTTCCATGGCCTTCAGGATCTCCCCATAAGAAGTAGTACCAAGAACGGCGTCTACCTCCGGAATCTCCTGAATGATTTCTTCTTTATAGCGCTGAGCCATACATCCGGTAACGATCAAGGCTTTACAGGAACCGGCTTTCTTGTATTCTGCCATTTCAAGGATCGTATTCACACTTTCCTCTTTGGCATCCCCGATAAAACAGCAGGTATTTACAATAATCGCATCTGCCTTTGTCTCATCGTCAATGATCTCATGACCATTCCTGGTGAGCAGCCCCAGCATTTCTTCTGAGTCCACCAGATTCTTGTCACATCCCAGGGAAACAAATAATAATTTCATATAATCATGCCTCTTCTGACAAAGACTCCTCTGCAGAAGCAGTATTCTCCTCATTTGATGTATCTGCAGCTGTCTTAGTTGCTGTCTCTTCTGCTGTTGCTGTTTCTTCTGCTGCAGCTGTTTCTTCCTCATCCTCATGCTTGCCAGGAAGGATCTTTACTTTTCCTTTGTAAAGCTCATCAATAGCAATGGCCAGAGGCTTCTTTCCGGCTGCGCCTTCTACAAGCGGCTTGGATCCGGCGATCAGCTGGCGTGCACGCTTGCTGGTAGCAAGTACCAGAGAATAACGGCTGTTCAGTACCATGCTCTCGTCGTCGTCTTCGTTATTTGTATTGATTGCCTCGATTAATTCTGAATAAGATGGATGAATCATATCTATCCTGCTCCTTTTTATAATTTTATATTGTAAAGTCATTCTCCTGCCCTGATATAGTCCGGACAGGTTCAAACCTTTCACACCTGTAATGCGTATACGGCCTGTGACCTTATCTTATCACATGCGCTTTTGTCAGCCCAGCTGACTGGCTTCCTTACGAAGTTCCTGGATAAAACCAAGATTCCGGCTGATCCGGCTGTGTTCGCTCTGGATGATCCTGTGAAGTTCATCCACACAGATTTCCAGATCATCATTTAAAAGAAGATAATCATATTCCTCCACGCCCTGGGATTCTTCTGCTGCCCTGTGAAGACGGCTCTCGATCACCTGGGGTGTCTCTGTGCCTCTGCCAACAAGACGGCTTTTCAGTTCTGCCATAGATGGAGGTGCAATAAAGATCAGCAATGCTTCCGGATTCTTTGCTTTGATTTTGCGTGCTCCCTGGATCTCGATCTCAAGGATCACATCCTTACCTGCATTTAACTGTTCTTCTACATAAGCACGGGGCGTCCCGTAATAATTCTTTACATACTGGGCATATTCAATGAGGGCGTCCTTTTGGATCAGCTCCTCAAATTCTTCCCTTGTACGGAAGAAATATTCTTTTCCATCTTGCTCTCCCAGGTCTGGGGGACCTGGTGGTAACGGAAACAGACAATGCATAATTGTCATATTTTTCCATCAGACGTTTCATTACAGTGCCTTTCCCGGCACCTGAAAATCCAGATACTACAACAAGTATCCCTTTACTCATGGTTCTCTCCCCTGCTTTCATATTCATATACTTCTGCAAATCTTCTGGCAATGGTATCCGGCTGCAATGCCGACAATACAAGGTAATCATCCGATGTGATGATCACTGCTTTTGTCTTTCGTCCCTGTGTGGCATCGATCAGTGAACGGGTGCCTTTGATACTCTGCACCATCCGCTTCACAGGTGCCGCATCCGGGCTTACAACTGCAACGATCTTCTGGGAATTTACCACATTACCAAAACCAATATTAATTAATTTTGCCATAAAACAAATCTCCGGGTCCTTTATTCAATGTTCTGAATCTGCTCACGGATCTTTTCGATCTCTGTCTTCAGATCAATAGCAATATCTGAAATCACAAGATCACTGGACTTGGAAAGAATAGTGTTGGCTTCCCGGTTCATCTCCTGTGCCATAAAATCCAGCTTACGTCCAATGCCTTCGGACTCTTCCAGCATCTTCCTCATTCCGGCAATATGGCTGTGAAGCCGTACTGTTTCTTCATCATTACAGATCTTATCAGAAAACATCACGACCTCAGCTGCGATCCTGGCATCATCAAACTGAGTATCTGCCAGAAGTTCATGAACCTTAGCCTCCAGTTTCTCTTTGTAAGCATCTACCACAAGAGGGGATCGCTGCTCTACCATAGTCACCTTCTCATCCAGCCCCTGCAGCTTCAAGACCAGATCATTTTTCAGGTGCTCGCCCTCACGCTCCCTGGCTGCAACAAACTTCCCGCAGGCCTCCACAAGGGGCTGTTCAAGACAGTTCCATAATTCCTCTTCATCCAGCGACTGCTCTTCCATGGTAAAAACGTCCGGATATCTGGAAAGCAGGGACACCTTCATGTCGTAGTCCAGACCAAAATCCTGTGCCATTTCTTTCAGATAGCCAAGATATTCTGCTGCCAGTTCTCTGTTATACTTTAAGGATCCCTGGCTTAAGGTATAATCTTCATAAGAAATAAATACATCTACCTTGCCCCTCTGAATATATTTCTTCAGAAGATTTCGCACAGTACTCTCCAAAAAGCTAAGCTTTCTGGGCATCTTTATACTCAGGTCAAGATATCTGTGGTTTACAGATTTTAACTCAACAGTTATTTTTCTTTCTTTCGTGATAACTTCGGCACGTCCGAAGCCAGTCATGCTTTTTATCATTGTCTTTCTTTTCTTCCTCCGAACATATAGATTTATTATAATTCATTCAATAACCCTAGTCAAACCCTTTTTTTACGTGTATACTAAAGTAAGTGCACAAACAAAGCATTAAGGCTGTTGGAAGCTTGCTTCCATAAAGACTTAAGGATTTGTTTGTATATGCGACGCAGTCGCGACCGAGCAAATCTCTGATTTGCGAGGTACACTTACTTTATATAGTGCACAAACAAAGCATTAAGGCTGTTGGAAGCTTTGCGAGGTACACTTACTTTTGTTTTTGATTTTATTCCCTCTGAAAGGAGTTTTTCATATGGCATTTGACGGCATCACCATTGCAGCAATGGTAAAAGAACTGAACACCAGCCTGAAAGGCGGCAGGATCAACAAAATCGCCCAGCCTGAAAGCGACGAACTGCTGCTCACAGCCAGAGGCCAGGATGGCCAGAAGCGGCTGCTGCTCTCCGCTTCCCCATCCCTGCCTCTGCTTTACTTTACATCTAAGAACCGGATCAGCCCACTTACTGCTCCCAATTTCTGCATGCTTTTACGGAAGCATATCGGCAGTGCGCGGATCACAGATATTACACAGCCCGGCATGGAGCGTGTAGTACAGTTCCACCTGGAACACTTAAATGAATTAGGAGATGTATGCCATAAAATACTGATCATGGAGCTTATGGGCAAACACAGCAACCTGATCTTCTGCGATGACAAGGGGATGATCCTGGACAGCATCAAACATGTTTCTTCCAATATGAGCTCTGTCCGTGAAGTCCTTCCAGGCCGTGAATACTTTATTCCCAAAACCCAGGACAAGCTGGATCCGCTTACCATCACAGAAGAAGAATTTATATCTGTCATCTGCCAAAAGCCACTTCCGGCAGCCAAAGCCATTTATTCATCCCTTACAGGGATCAGTCCTGTTATGGCTCAGGAAGTCTGCTTCCGTGCATCTATTGACGGAAATGATTCCATGCAGTCTCTTAACGAAGCTGCGCGCACTCATCTTTACCATACCTTTGCAAGGATCATGGAGCAGGTAAAAGAAGGCGGTTTTACCCCTAATATTATTTTCCGGGGAGATGAGCCTGTGGAATACGGAGTGCTGGATTTCCAGCAATATGGTCCGGAATACCACAGTGTATCCTTTGACAGCGTTTCCCAGATGCTGGAAACCTACTATGCCTCCAGGGATCTGATCACAAGGATCCGTCAGAAATCTGCTGATCTTCGCAGGATCGTCCAGACAGCCCTGGAACGTAACCGCAAAAAGCTGATGCTTCAGCAAAAACAGATGAAGGATACTGAGAAAAAAGATAAATACAAGGTATATGGCGAACTGATCAACACCTATGGTTATGGTCTGAAAGAAGGTGTAAAATCATTTAAAGCTTTGAATTACTATACCAATGAGGAGATCACCATTCCTTTGGATCCTCAGCTTACCCCTCAGGAAAATTCCAAAAAGTATTTTGACCGGTACCAGAAACTGAAACGCACCCAGGAAGCACTTGAAGAACAGATCAAGGAAACCACCGAAGAGATCCAGCATCTGGAATCTATTTCCAATGCATTGGATATTGCCCGCGAGGAAAGTGATCTGTCTCAGATCAAAGAGGAACTGACAGAATTTGGTTATGTCAAAAAGCATTATACCTCCAAAAAAGGTGCCAAAATGCAGACAAAATCCAAGCCCTTCCATTACATATCCAGTGACGGGTATGACATCTATGTGGGAAAGAACAATTATCAGAATGATGAACTGACTTTCAAATTCGCATCCGGAAACGACTGGTGGTTCCATGCAAAGAAAATGCCAGGTTCCCACGTAGTAGTCAAGACAAAGGATGGTACTCTTCCTGACCGCACCTTTGAAGAAGCCGGCAGTCTGGCCGCCTATTATTCTCAGGGTCGTACTGCCCCTAAAGTAGAAATCGATTACCTGCAAAAGAAAAATGTAAAAAAACCAGCTGGCGCAAAACCAGGATTTGTGGTATATTATACCAACTATTCTCTGATGGCTGTTCCGGATATTTCTTCTCTTTCCGAAGCATAATGCTTTTGGGACAGGCACATTGGTACAAATACAAAGGAGTTTCATTTTATGAGTATACTAAACGTAGAACATCTGACCCATGGTTTTGGAGACAGAGCCATCTTTCATGATGTGTCCTTCCGCCTATTAAAAGGGGAGCACATCGGCCTTGTAGGTGCTAACGGCGAGGGCAAATCTACTTTTTTCAATATTGTTACAGGAAAACTGATGCCTGATGAAGGTAAGATAGAATGGTCCAAAAATGTACGGATCGGTTATCTGGACCAGCACTCTGTGCTTTTGGCAGGAATGACCATTGAAGATGTATTAAAATCTGCATTTTCCTGGCTTTTCCAGATGGAAGAACGAATGAACAGTATCTGTGATCAGCTTGGGGATGCGTCTCCGGAAGAAATGGAGAATCTGATGGAAGAGCTTGGTACTATCCAGGATACCCTGACTCTTCATGATTTTTACGTAATAGATGCAAAGGTTGAGGAAGTTGCCCGGGCACTTGGGCTTCTGGATCTTGGCCTTGACCGGGATGTAACGGATCTTAGCGGCGGTCAGCGTACAAAAGTTCTGCTTGCCAAGCTCCTTCTGGAAAAACCGGATATCCTGCTCCTTGACGAGCCTACCAACTATCTGGATGTAGAGCACATTGCCTGGCTGAAGCGCTACCTTCAGGATTATGAAAATGCTTTTATCCTGATCTCCCATGACATCCCTTTCCTGAATGAGGTGATCAATCTTGTTTATCATATGGAAAATCAGGAACTGAACCGTTATGTTGGAGATTATACCCATTTCCAAGAAGTATATGAAGTAAAAAAAGCCCAGCTGGAAGCTGCTTACCGGAAACAGCAGCAGGAAATCAGCGAGCTTAAGGATTTTGTTGCCAGGAATAAAGCAAGAGTGGCCACCAGAAATATGGCCATGTCCAGGCAGAAAAAGCTGGATAAAATGGATCTTATTCAGCTTGCTGCCGAAAAACCCAAGCCGGAATTTCACTTTAAAGCAGGACGCACACCAGGTAAATATATTTTTGAAACCAAAGACCTTGTGATCGGATACGACGAACCCTTATCCAAGCCCCTTACCATTTCTATGGAAAGAGGACATAAAATCGCTCTTACCGGTGCTAACGGAATCGGTAAAACTACACTTTTAAAAAGTATCCTTGGTCTGATCCCGGCACTTTCCGGTTCCTGCGAATTAGGAGACAACCTGCAGATCGGATACTTTGAACAGGAAGTAAAGGGCGACAATAAAACCACCTGCATTGATGAGATCTGGGCAGAATTTCCGTCCTATACCCAGTATGAAGTGCGTTCTGCACTGGCCAAATGCGGACTTACCACCAAACACATTGAAAGTCAGGTTCGTGTACTCAGCGGAGGAGAACAGGCAAAGGTCCGTCTGTGCAAGCTTGTCAATAAAGAAACCAATGTACTGCTTCTTGACGAGCCTACCAATCATCTGGATGTGGACGCAAAAGAAGCACTGAAACAGAGCCTTCTTGAATATCGGGGAAGTATCCTGCTTATCTGTCATGAGCCGGAATTCTACCAGGATATTGTTTCCCAGGTATGGGACTGCAGCAAGTGGACCACAAAGATCCTGTGATCCGCTCCTGCGCATCTGCTGCATCCTTAATATTTCTTATGCACTTCATAACGATTAATGCCGGGATTATTTTCCCGGCATTCTTATCGTAACATTATTTTACTTGCATTATTTTACTTGCATTGTCTTTTTGCATTATTTCATTTGCATTATCTTTTTACATCATTTTCTTGCTTTTCCAAGATAAGCAGCCTTTACGGAATCATTCTCAGACAGTTCCTTGCCGGTTCCTGACAACGTGATCCGTCCTGTCTCCATAACGTACCCATGATGTGCTGCATTTAATGCCATGTTCGCATTCTGCTCCACCAGAAGGATTGTCTTACCCTGACGGTTAATCTCTCGGATAATATCAAACACTCCACGTACAACAATTGGCGCCAGTCCAAGGGATGGCTCATCCATCATGATCACATCCGGGCGGCTCATCAGTGCCCTTGCAATAGCAAGCATCTGCTGCTCTCCTCCTGAAAGGGTACCTGCCAGCTGCCAGCTTCTTTCTTTCAGTCTTGGAAACAGGTCATAACACCAGCGGATGTCTTCATCCAGGCTATCCTTTCTAAGGTAAGCTCCAACCTTCAGATTCTCAAGCACCGTCAAGTCAGCGAAAACCCTTCTGCCTTCCGGAACAAGGGTAATCCCCTGGGATACAATACTTTCCGGTGTTTTTCCGGCGATTTCCTTTCCTTTAAGAAGAATACTGCCAAGGGTAGGCTTCACAAGGCCTACAATAGAACGAAGTGTAGAGCTTTTCCCTGCACCGTTGGCTCCGATCAGTGTAACTACTTCACCTTTCGGAACTACAAAGCTGATATCTTTTACTGCCTGAATGCCTCCATAGGAAACACACAGTCCTTTTACTTCCAGTACATTACTCATCTGCTGCACCTCCCAGGTAAGCATCAATTACCCGCTGATTATTCTGAATCTCTTCCGGAACGCCTTCAGCAATAGGCTTTCCAAAGTCGAGCACATAAATTCTGTCGGAAATCTCCATAACCAGATCCATGTGATGCTCGATCATAAAAATGGTAAGTCCGAAATTATCACGGATTTCTCCTATAAACGCCGTCAGTTCATCAGTTTCCTGCGGGTTCATACCTGCTGCAGGCTCATCCAGAAGAAGCAGGCTTGGATTGGTAGCCAGCGCCCTGGCAATTTCCAGTCTTCTCTGTTTTCCATAGGGAAGAGAGGTAGCCATCTCATTCCTCTCATCTTTTAAGCCTACGATTTCCAGCAGATGATCTGCATCCTCCCGCATCTTTTGCTCTTCTTTTCCGTTCAGGTGGAAAGTGGCAGTAAAAAGATTACTGGTCCTTCTCAAATGCTTTGCAATGAGAATGTTCTCAAATACTGTCTGGCTTTTAAAAAGGCGGATGTTCTGGAAAGTCCTTGCAATTCCAAGCTGTGTGATCTTATCCGGGGTAGGTGCAAGCACATGAGTATATTTGCCTGCATTTTGTCCCTGGTATAATTTCTTCATTTTACCCTGTGGATGATTTTCAATAATCTTCTTTCCATTAAAATATACAGCCCCATTGGTTGGTGCATAAACACCGGTGATCACATTAAAAGCCGTTGTTTTCCCTGCACCATTAGGACCGATCAGGGAAACGATCTCACCTTTATCTACAACAATATTCATATTATCAACTGCAACCACACCGCCAAACTGCATCGTTGCATTTTCTACTTTCAGCACATGTTCACTCATTGGAGTTTCCTCCCTTTTTCCTTATTGGATTTTCGCACAAAAAAGTTCCGGATCCCTGCCACTGAAAACTCTTTTGTCCCCATGATTCCCTGTCGGAAGAAAAGTACAATGATCATAATGATAACAGAAAATACAACCTTTCGGAAACCAGACCGAAGAAGGGGTACATGGAAATTTCCAATATAAGTATCATTATCCAGGAATCTAAGGATCCACTCAGAGCAGGTAATAAACAGGAAGGAACTGATGCAGCTTCCTGTCACAGAGCCAATACCTCCGATCACAACGATCAGCAGGATCTCATATGTCATTGCAGACTTGAACATGGAAGCCTGGATGGTTGTCTGGTACATGGCAAGAAGGGCACCTGAAATCCCTGCAAAAAAGGAACTGACTGTAAAAGCGATCCTTTTATGATGGGCAAGATTAATCCCCATAGCCTCTGCTGCTATCTCATCATCACGAATGGCCTTAAATGCTCTTCCGTAAGTAGAATTGATCAGCATCACGATCACAGCAATACAGATCCCTGATACAATAAACGGGAACAGCACACTTTTGAACGTAGGATAGCTTCTCAAAAGGTTGGAACCATTGGTAAGTGGTCCCAGCTTATCCCACTGGAACACTGCACGGATGATCTCGGCAAAACCAAGTGTAGCAATTGCCAGATAATCACTTTTCAGACGAAGTACAGGAAGACCGATCAGGTATGCAAAAATAGCAGCAACCACACCGGCAGCCAGGATACCTACAGCCACAGGAACTGCAAACTGTACGATACCGCCATCAAAATACTGGTAAACGCTTTCTCTTTGTTCTGCCGGAATGGTAAGGATCCCGTATGTATATGCACCCAGAAGCATGAACCCTGCCTGCCCAAGGGAAAACAGACCTGTAAAGCCGTTTAACAGGTTCATGGATACAGCTACCAGTGCGTAAATAGCACCTTTTTTCAGAACTGTAAAAATCATGTCTGTAGGATTCATCAGCTGTTCCATAATGTATAAAATCACAAGCAGTCCTGCAATCAGGGCAACATTTATGATCGTTTCTTTTTTCTTTGTCATAATATCCCCTCCTTTTCAGACTTTATCTGTGACTTTCTCACCAAACAGACCTGTTGGCTTGGCAATCAGAATAACGATCAGCAACGCAAAGGTAAATGCATCCGAAAAGGTGGTCATACCCATTCCTTTAATGATATTCTCGCAGATACCAATGATAAAAGCTCCGATCACGGCTCCTGGGATAGAGCCGATCCCACCAAATACAGCGGCAACAAAGGCCTTCAGTCCGGGCATAGCGCCAGATGTGGGAACAACTCCTGTATAATTGGAAAAATACAGAAGACTGGCAACCGCCGCAAGAAATGAACCAATAATAAAAGTCATGCTGATCACGGAATTGATCTTAATCCCCATAAGCTGGGAAGTTTCAAAATCCTTAGATGCTGCACGCATTGCCATACCGATCTTTGTTTTCTTGATCAGAAATACCAGTGCAAAAACAAGAACAATGGTAAGGATAGGTGTGATCACAGTAACTCTTTTTGTAACAGATCCGAAAATCTCAATTGTGTCACTGATCCACGGAATTGCCGGATACTGCTGTGCCAAGCCTCCTGTAATATAAAGGGCCAGGTTCTGGAGAAGATAGAAACTCCGATAGCAGAAATCATGATCGACATCCTGGGAGCCTGACGAAGAGGCTTGTAGGCAACACGTTCAATAAGAAAACCAATAATAACAGTGGCTACGATCATAATGGGGATTGATATGTAAATAGGCAGTGAAGCTGATAAGTAAACCATGATCAGACCTGCTACCATAAAAATATCACCATGTGCAAAGTTGATCAGACGCAGAATACCATAAACCATTGTGTATCCAATGGCGATCAGGGCATACTGTCCGCCTACGAAATGCCTGCCAGAAAATATGGCAGATTCTGATTGAACCATTCCATAGAGGAATCCTCCTTTTTCGTTACAGTATTTTTCCATTTAACACAGGAAAGGCGGGAACTTGTACCCCGCCTCCTGTGCTATCAAATTCATCAAGTCCTGAAGTTATTATTCTACACCCTGCTCACCAACAAAGTCCCATGCTCCAGTCTCTGTGTTGGCAGTTTTTACATATGCGGTATCTCTCTGTGCATCTCCGTTTTCAGAATCAAACTGAACCTTTCCACATACACCTTCATAAGTCACATCCCACAGTGCCTCGTTTACTTTGGCCGGATCAGTGGAGCCTGCAGCCTTCAGTGCTTCCAGCGCTACATAATATGCATCATAACCCATTGCAGATACAGCTGCGATCGTATCATCACCACCGTTGTTTGCCAGGTTCTTGGAATCAGAATTGATAAATTCTTTCATACCATTATCAAAATCTTCGTTACCGCCCTCCTGATAGAAGGTTGTTACATATATCTGCACATCCTTGCCTTCTGCGGCCTTCAGGATAACATTAGAATCCCAGGTGTCACCTGCAAGAAGGGGAAGATCCAGTCCCTGTGCTGCTGCCTGCTCAATGATCAGTGCTGCTGCCTCTGTAGAGGTAGGTGCAAAGAATACGTCTGCGCCTGCATTCTTAGCAGATGTGATATAAGATGTGAAATCACTGTTTCCATCCGGGAAGGTTTCCTCAACTACCTCACCGCCAAGATCTTCAAAAGCTTTTGTAAAGTAATGTCCAAGTCCTGCGGAATAATCATCTCCTAACTTCGTAAGAACATATGCTTTCTTTGCTTCAAATTTGTCTTTTGCAAAGTTAGCAAGAACAGTACCCTGGAATGGATCCAGGAAGCAGATCCTGAAGTAATGGGTATTGCCCTGTGTTACCTGTGGATTTGTACAGGTAACTCCCATTGCAGGAACACCGCCGTCTTTGAAAATATCAGATGCTGCAATGGATACTCCTGAACCATAAGAGCCAAGTACAATGGATACTCCGTCACTTACCAGTGTGGAAGCTGCGGAAGGGCCTTTATCCGTAGAGGATTCGTTATCAACAATATCAAGCTCCACATTATATTCTTTGCCGTCGATCTCAACGGTAGGTGTTTCGCTGTTGGCATACTGGATACCAAGTGTTTCCTGCTTACCACCTGCTCCATTATCTCCGGATGCCGGCTCATAAACACCGATCTTTACTGTGTCTGCTGCAAATGCAGGTACAGCTGCGCTAAATACAGTTGCTGCAGCTACTACAGCTGTCATCATTACGGATACTATTTTTTTCTTCATAATTCATTCTCCTCCTTTTTGTCCCTATAGCAAAGACGTTTGTCTTTACTTCTCGTACATTTTCTGAAATTATACCACGCTTCTATGCTTTAATCAAGTAAAACTTTATCAGCGTGACATGTTTTTTCAAAAGGTAATGCAGTCGCATTCAAGTGATGCCCTTATAAATCATTTATACCCTTCTGAATACGAAAAAAGGCGCAGAATGTCTCTCCGGCGCCTTTGCCTTTTGGTGTATTATACAGCCTGCGTTTTTAAAATGCAAGTATTTTTTATTCTGTTCAGGGGTGAGGAATAAATTTATGTTCATTCTCTCTTCATAGTAGTTTTTTTACATTTTTTTAATTATCCACTTTTTTACAATACTTATACACATCGTATAATTAGACGTATCCCTTTTTCTATGTTTTGTGGATAACTATTTTGTTGTTTTCTCTTCCATTCAACCACCACCTGTGTTACAATAATCCTGCTATTCGAGATACATTGTTGTGTATCTCAAAATGTAGGATACATCTTCTTCCGTTACTGTCAGTCCTCGAAAACTTTCCAGTAACCCTGAAGATGTATTTTTTATTGTCTGCTTTAATTCTTTTACATATGGATTCCATGCCAGATAAAGCTGCATCAGGATATCTGCTATCTGCGTCATCAGATAATGGTTTTTCATCGCATTGCTGTTTCGGCTATTAAGATGTTCGATTCTGTATATCCCGTTTTTCTGGTTGTTAAATCCCTCGTTTTCTATTTTCCATCTTCCTCTTCCTGCAAGTATCATTTCTTCCAGATTCCTCCTGGTCACTAAAAGACTCGTCACCCATTGAAATCGAACCTTCTGGGTTTTCTCTTCCTTATCTTTCGTTTCATATTCATATTCAAATACATTCATGACTTCTTTCTTATCGGCCAGCTCTTCCAAGTGGTTTGCAAAAAATCCACTTCCATGCTCCTCACATAATCCTGTCTGCCTTACTGCATCATCCCCGGTCTTTATCCATTCAAATCCCTCATCCAGCTTCCTCTGTCGGGTGCTTTTCTGGGTAAACAGATACTCCCAGTGATAGGTTTTCCTACACAGTTCCATAAATGGTTCTGTAGCATAAAGTGCATCTCCCTGGATACAGATTGGAAGTCTTGGATATTCCTGTTTTATTTTGAGGAGCAGCCGCTTTGCTGCATTTATCTCACAGTCCTGTTTGCTCACATCCTCTTTTTCGTTTTCGATAAATTCAGTTCCAAGGCTGAGCACTACTTTTTCACTCAACACAATCTTTGCTTCCAGAACCTTATGGTAATAGATTTTTGTTTTCTTTCCATTTTCATCTACACGTACTGTACATAAACAGTTTTCACAATGCCTTTCTTTAAAATTGCACAGCCCGGTTCCGTCCAGGATCACCCTCCAGTATTTTCCAAGGAGACGGTTTCTATTGAACTGTTTTCCACGGATCAGGCTCGTTATCATCTTTTTCCTTACCCCTGAAAGAACTTCGGGCGAAAGTTTTTCAAGATAATAATTCAGTGTATCGTAATGAGGCATTTCCTCCAATTTCTGGTTTCCGGACAGAATACGCAGAGTATCAATACAGTTTTCCTTATTAAAATTTTCTTCCATTTCCCGCATGGAATGCTGGGCACATACATTTTTCAAAAGGCCCATATATATCAGATCTGCCTGGGTATAAGTTGTATAGTTCTGGTTTCTTGGATCATCCATTTCCAAAAGCCAGTCTCGTAAAGAGTGAAAAAAATGATGTGAAACCATCATAAAATCTACAATTCCACGGTCTTGTTTTTTGCGTTCCCTCTTTTCACGCTTTCTCATGAGTAAAGTCCTCCAATGCGAAAAATTTGTTAGCTATATTTTATCGCATTGAAGGAGTCTCCGCTTGAAATTTAATTATTTTATTGCGAAAAGTTTTTATTCCTCAAAGCTGCCAGCTTCTGATAAAGCTCTGCAACCTGCTTACCCAGATTACGTGAGCCTGAATGAATCACAAGATATTTGGTTCCATCATTGGCTTTATCTATCTCTATAAAGTGGTTACCACCACCAAGGGTTCCAAGTGAACGCTCTAATCTCTTTGTGTCCTTCAGTTCTCTGTAGCAAGCAAGTTCTGTCAAATCAAATCTCTCCTGGCGACCTTCCCACACGTTCATTCCCGATGGAATAAAATGTGCAGCCTCATCAACCTTTACAAAATCAATATCAACCTTGCCTAAGTTCACAGTATACATACCGCATCCGATATCAACCCCCACTACATTTGGAACAGCCTTATCAGTAATTGTCATTGTGGTTCCAATAGTGCAGCCTTTACCGGAATGAACATCAGGCATGATTCTTATTCTTGATCCTTCCGTCATCGGATAATCACACATACGTCTGATTTGTTCTATCGCTTCATCCTCTACTACTCTTGCATAGCAGATGGCTGTATTTATTTTTCCTTTGATTTCAATTAAATCCATGCTTCTCTTACCTCATTTCTGTGATATTTACATTGGACAGTGCCCCGCGGGGGACTCGAACCCCTAACCCCCTGATTAAAAGTCAGATGCTCTACCATTGAGCTAACGGAGCATAACGCAGATATTCAGACTCGAACTGAAATGCCGGTCACCCGACTACTGGTGGTTTTCAAGACCACTGCCTTACCAATTAGGCTTATATCTGCAAAAAAATACCGCCTACCATGTGCATCCACACAAGATAAGCGGTTCAAAATCTATGTATCCGGTTGTCCTCTCCTGTCCCTACGACAGGCCTACATCCATCACCACAGTATTCCCTTCAAGCTTATTCTTATCTGAATACACAAAGCTAAAGCCCCACTCTTTTTCATAATCGAGTGCTGCATTTTTCAAACTTTCCAGATATAAATAGCTTGATCGAATAGCTGTGAACATTCTTTTTTCCTTTCCCAGACCCATCGCTTCGGATCCGTTTTTCTTTCTTTGTTATCGACAGAATACCACAGCAACATTAGTTTGTCATTATACTTATGGTATAACTTCGACGCATCATAGTGCAATCGTAAGCGCTTAATTTTTAGGTATGATAGAAAAATCCCCGACTACTTTTCCGTAGCCGGAGCACCTTGACAATTCACATATGATTGATTTGATTCGTTTGCACGACGTTCGATCTCAGCTTTGACGGTTTCGTTCCATGGCGCCAGAAGTTCTAATTCATCATTACTCATCCTATCATCAGGCAGTTTCTCCAGCAGATAGGTAAGATAGTGATAGACGTTTACTCCATTGGCTTTTGCCATTTCTACCATTGTGTACACGATAGCGCTGGCCTGGGCTCCGTTTGGTGTGTCACAGAACAGCCAGTTTTTACGGCCTACTGTAAATGGACGAATCGCATTTTCACTGAGATTATTAGAAAAACTGCAGCGGCCGTCTTCCAGATCAGGTGGACAGATAGGAGCGGCGGTTCTGAATGTAGGTGACAGCTTTATCCATTCTGCTTCCACGGATAGGGTTCTGCTGTTCAAGCCACGACAAAAAGCCTTCTACTACCGGCTTTTCTTTTTCAAGGCGAACCTTTTTAATAGCATCGAAGGAAGAATACTTTGATCTGATCACATCTTCCAGATGGAAGAGCTGGTTAATGTACAGCATTCCCTGTACGGATGGCTGGGTATAATCCAGCGCCTTTCCCTTAGGGATGGCATCTGTCAGATATCTTCTGATGTGTGCCCAGCAGGCTGTGCGTTTGGCATCCGGTACTTTATTGTATCCGCTATAGCCATCACACATCAGATAACCCTTGAAGCCGTGAAGAAAATCTACGGCATTGTCCCCGGCTCGGGTCTCTGAGTATTTATAGAGGATAATAGGTGGTCCTCCGTCTTCACCGCTGCGGAACAGCCACATATACGACTTGGTCTGTGCGCGGCGTTCCGGGTTCATGCAGAACCTGAAGTGGCGTTTCATCTGCCATCGCGAATCCACGTTCCAGAAGTTTCCTGTGGAAGTATTCGTACATAGGAAGAAAAAATGCTTCAGAATTCCGGATCACCCAGTTTGCCATAGTAGCTCTGGTGATCTCCACGCCATACTGTTTCCAGTCCTTTTCCTGACGGTAGTATGGGAGAGCATTACAAAACTTCTGGTACATTACCCAGGCAGCCGTTCCAGCAGAAGCCATTCCATAAAGCATATGGGCTCTTCCATCTTTTCCTTTTTTGATAACCGGAATATCCTGAAGCCTGCACTGCGGGCACTCATAGCTCTTACTGTAGTATTCATATACTTTCAGTTTTGCCGGTACAAAAACCAGTTCCCGGCGGACAAACTCTTCCCCGATTTCTTTCAGCGGGGTACCACAGACAGGGCAGAGTTTCTCTTTCTCAGAAAGTCCCAGATACTTTTTTTCAACAGGAACTCCCTTAAAACGCTCCGCGTCTGTAGCTCTTGCTTTTCGATTTTTTGCTGTTTTTTCCGGAAGAATTGCTTCAAGATCCTCTGCTTCTGCAGCTTTCGGATCCTGTTCCAGTTCCGCCTCATTGAAAAAGTTTAACTGGCCAGGAATATCGAGGGTCCTTTTTTCGCTGGAGGTGCCAAACAGTTTTTTACGGAGAAGGTCTATCTCTTCTTTCAGATTATCCCGCTCCTGGGTGAGAGCCTCTTCCCGTTTATTGGCAGCATCGACAGTTGCCTGAAGTGTTTTTATCATCTTTTTGAGATCGTTTATCATGTCCTTCAGCTCACGGAGCTGGATATCTTTGGAACTGTCTGCCACTGCTTTTCCCTCCTGTTTCTGATGTTTCCATTATACCAGAAAACAGTGGTTTTTCCCAGCAAAACAGCGGATTTACCAGAACTTGAAAGTGCCGAAAATACAGCAAAAAACAAGAGTTTTATGTGCATCTTTTTTACGTTGCCTTGATCGCTTTGGGCTGCTCAATATCAATGCCAGACATCAGCCAGTCGAACTCCCGCCATGTAAGATTCCGGACTTCAGATTTATTTCTGGGCCATCGGTAGGATCCCTGGGCGGTCAGTCTTTTGTAGATCATAACGATCCCGTCAGGCTCTTTTAAAATAGCTTTGATACGGTCGCATTTACGACCGCAGAAAAGAAAAAGTGCATGGTCAATCTCCATCGAAAACTGTTCCTGGATGATTGCACACAATCCATCAATGGACTTGCGCATATCTGTTCTGCCACAGACGATATAGATTGCATCAACACTTGAGATGTCCGCTAACATAACGACTCCTTCAGCGTATCCATAAGCATCTTCAGAAGTACCGGTTTGATCTCATTACTCA
>NZ_JAYFUY010000094.1:0-14399 GCF_059933065.1 Blautia sp. HA3515
TTCCGATATGAGCCCTGTGCCAACCGCACTTTCACTCCCGTCTCCTGCTCCACAACCATAGCATCATCCGTCACCTTACTCATATCCTTCTTTCGGATACTTTCATGTGCCCTGCAGATCAAATCATAAGAAAAAATCTGCGGTGTTTGGATCGTCCACACACAATTTCTGTCTGGCGTCTCAAGTACATTCCCCTGAGGATCCGCAATCTTTATGGTATCTTTGGAAGGCATGCCAATTACACATGCCCCTGTTTGTTGTACAGCCAAAAGCCCTCTTCTTAGAATCTCTTCATTAATAAACGGCCTGGCTCCATCATGTATAAATACATAATCCGGATTATCACAAGCCAGTAATCCTGCACATGACAGAATCATACCGTTCTTTCCCACTTGCAATAATCCTGGTAACTTTTGAAAATGCGTACTTATCCACAATCTGCTCTTTACAATAGGAAATAACATCCTCACTTGTTACCAGAATAATATCCTGAATCATACTGCTTTCCTGAAAGCAATGCAGGGAATAATACAGCACCGGATATCCTTGTATTTCCAGAAACTGTTTCTGTATTTTACTGTGCATTCTTTTTCCTTGCCCTGCCGCCGAGAACAATTGCAGTACATTTCTCACTCATTTCAACGCTCTCCCAATTTCAGGTTAGGAACTGCATTCAGATCCCACCCATGTCTTGTTCCCTTCATAAATTCATAATAGGCAGCCACCCCGATCATTGCCCCATTGTCTGTACAAAAGATAGGAGACGGACGGTAAAAGCGGAAGCCATTCTCTTTGCATGCCTTTTCCATGGCTTCACGAAGATGCTTATTAGAAGCAACTCCTCCTGCAATAGCCACTTTATCCATATGGAAATCCTTTGCAGCCTGCATGGTATGTTCTACCAGTACATCCACTACTGCTTTCTGGAAAGATGCAGCAATGTCTGCCCGGTTTACTTCTTCCCCTTTCATTTTTGCGCCATTCAAATAATTTAGTACTGCTGACTTAACACCACTGAAACTGAAATCATAGGGACAATCTTCGATTTTGGCTTTTGGAAATACAATAGCATCCGGATTACCTTCATCTGAAAGCTTATCAATCTTTGGTCCTCCCGGATATCCAAGTCCAATAGCCCTTGCAACCTTATCAAAAGCTTCTCCGGCTGCATCGTCCCTTGTCCTTCCAAGAATACGGAATTTCCCATAATCTTCTACGATCACCAGATGGGTATGCCCGCCGGAAACGATCAGACATAAAAAAGGTGGTTCAAGATCCGGATGTTCAATATAATTAGCAGACACATGCCCTTCAATATGGTGCACGCCTACCAATGGAAGCTTTTTGGCATAAGCAATGGCCTTTGCCTCTGCAACCCCAACCAGAAGTGCCCCCACTAAGCCAGGGCCATAGGTAACACCTATAGCATCCAGATCATCTAATGTTACTCCTGCATCTGAAAGTGCCTGTTCCACAACCTGATTAATCTTCTCAATATGCTTTCTGGATGCAATCTCCGGTACAACACCACCATATAATTTGTGAAGCTCAATCTGTGATGAGATAACATTTGACAAAATGGTTCTGCCGTTTTTTACAACCGATGCCGCTGTCTCGTCGCAGGAACTTTCTATCGCTAGGATCAAATTATCTTTCATTTTTTTCGTCTTCCTCTTCAAATTTTAATTCCAGACTCTTCCCATCTTTGCCAGGCCAGGCATTTGGGAATATTTCTCTGACTTTATCCATGTAATCATCCGGACGGATCAGGGAAGGGCTGTAATGAGTGAGCCACATCTGCTCTACTTTTGCATCCCTGGCCAGGACAGCTGCTTCCTTAAATGTCATATGCTTATATCCTTTGGCTTTTTCCACCTTATCTTCTTCACCATACATTCCTTCACAGATAAAAAGATCAGAACCTTCTGCATTTTTCAAAATTGACTCTGTAGGCCGGGTGTCTGTTGTATAAGTAACTTTTAATCCTTTTCTGTCCGGTCCCAAAACCATATCTGGAGTATATACTACTCCGCCTTCTTCCATTGTCATACCTTTTTGTAATGGATTCCAGAATTTCAGGGGAATCCCCTGGCTTCTGGCTCTTTCCGGCGAAAATCTGCCCTGTCTTAAGATTTCCAGGGTATATCCATAACAAAGTACATTGTGATTAACTTTAAATGCAGTGATGCGATATCCATTAATTTCAAAAATCTGCTCTGCACCTGTGATCTCCATAAATCGAATCTCAAAAGGAAGTTCCGGTGCAATCACACGCAGGGCATTCACTACTCGTTCCAGCCCTCTGGGTCCAATCAGGGTCAATGGCTCTGTACGGTCTGCATTTCCCATGGTAAGAAGCAAGACCCGGAAGACCACTGATATGATCTCCATGGTAGTGGGTAAAACAAATCACATCTATAGGCTTAAAGCTCCATCCTTTTTCCTTGATGGCCACCTGTGTACCTTCGCCGCAGTCAATCAAAAGGCTGCTGCCATTATACCGGGTCATAAGTGCTGTAAGCCATCTTCTGGGCAAAGGCATCATGCCGCCGGTTCCAACAAGACAAATATCTAACATATATTTCTTATTCCTCTTTACTTTTTTCTGTGAAAAAGTGTATCACAATCCAGATTCTAAAACAAGTAAAAACCTGTTTGGAATACATTCCGCTTTTCTTTTCATATTCTTAAGAATTTTTTATGTTATTTTAATGTATATTTTCATCTCTTACGTTTATTATAGAATGCAAGTCAAAAAAGAAATTTCAAAAGCGATTGCCTTACTTCTGTTTTTAAAGAAATTTCAAAAGTGATTGCCTTACTTCTGTTTTTGATGTAAAATCTGCACGGTCGATATAAGATTCGTCAGACAGGAAAGGAACATTATGAATTTGAATCAGAAACCAAAACTTACCAGACGCAGTCTGCTGTGCATTCTCTTTCTTTTTGGCGCAGCTTCACTGCTGATTCTCCTTACACTTCCATCCGGCAGCATGTACGGCTCCCAGACAGACTGGTATTGCCAGCATGTTACTCTTGCAGATTATATGCGTAAGCACTTTTATGCCACCGGGCAGCTTCTTCCCGATTTCTCTGGTCTTGGAGGAGGTACCAACTTTTTTGCCCTGTCCTACTATGGGATGCTCCGGCCGGATGTACTTTTATCTTATTTTCTACCTGGTATATCCGTTGCTGCCATCATCCAGGGATATGCAGTTTTTGAGATTTTCCTAGGGATTTTTCTCCTATATTACTGGCTTTACAAAAAGGGGCTTACAGACACAGCCTGTTTTTGCGCAGGCTTCCTTTACCTTTGTGCAAACTGTCTGTTTCAGGCTCACAGACAGATCATGTTTGTAAACTACCTGCCTTTTGTGATCCTGACGCTGATTGCCATTGACCAGCAAGCTGAATCCATGATTAATAATTTTCCGCAAAAGCCACGGACAAATATGGGCATCGTTTTTTCTTACCTGATGATTTTGTTCCATAGCTTTTACTTTTTCCCTGCCTGCTTTGCATCCTGTACTCTGTATTACTGGTTCTCTACCCAAAGCCTGTACAAGGTTTACAGCAAAGTTCCCGGACGTTTTATAAAACTGTGGTCCGGCTATATTCTCAGTACTGCAGCTGCAGTCTGTCTGTCCATGGCAGTTCTGCTGCCCACCGGACTTGCCATCCTGGAAAATAAAAAAGATGTAGCTCCTACTCCTTTGTACAAGATCCTTACTGTCAACCCAACAATGGACAGTCTTCTTTACAGTGTGTATGGATGCGGGCTTACCCTGATCTGCCTTTACGCAGTTTTATTAAGCATCCGTCGAAAATCAACCCGATCCTTTGCCTGCATTTTACTGTGCTTTTTGTTTTTTAATATTTTTTACTGGATCCTGAACGGAACCTTATATGTACGTCCCAAAAGCCTGATCCCATTCATGCCGCTGATCCTTTACCTGACAGCACTTACACTGGAAGAATTAAAAACCAGGCGAATCCGGCACAGTCTTCCCCTTGCACTATGCTGTCTGATTCCGGTTATCGTACAGATCCTTTTTGTTTCCCATGATAACCAGTTCAAGATCCTGATGGCTTTAGATGGGGTATGTCTGGTTTTATTTTCTGCTTCCGGATCAATTTATAAAAAAAGAAAGCTTCTGGCACAGGGACTGGCTTTTCTCCTGATCCTGGTGCTGCCAGCCAAGATTTATCTGAATAAATCCGGAACGGAAGAATATGTTTCTGCCGCAGATGACTCCAGAAATACTTTTTCTGACAGCCAGATCTTGAAGCTTTGCAAGGATTCACAGGCAAGGATGGACACTTTGGAGCGTCCATACACTAACAGCAATTATATGGTATGGGGCACCCAGAACAGGAGCAGCATCTACTCTTCCGTATCCAACAGTACCTACAATCAATTTTATTATGATACTCTCCGTAACTCCATTAGTAACCGCAACCGGGTTGCAGTCACCATGCACAGCAATCCTTTTCAAGAATATCTGATGGGCGTCCGTTATATCCAGACAACCAAAGAACAGCTGCCTGCCGGATACCGGATAAAGGCCGAGAAAAATGGCCATGTTCTGGCTGAAAATGATCAGGTACTTCCTATGGCTTATGGAAGCACTTCTCTTATGAGCGAAGCTTCCTTTGACCAACTGACCTATCCCCAGAATCTGGATACTCTTGTCAACCGTACGATTGTACCTGATTCAGTGTCATCAGACAGTTCTGTATCCGGTTCCAGGTCATCAGACAGTTCTGTATCCGGTTCCAGGTCATCAGACAGTTCTGTATCTGATTCCGGATTATCAATTAGTTCTGCCTATCAGTCCCAGATGAAGCCTTACGCTCTGCCAGAAAACTTTTTTGCCAGAAAAAACACAAAGAAACAGATGTCCATTACCCGAAAACTTTCCAAAAAATATTTCCGCATCACAACTGTTGTTGGTTTCCTTTGATGTAGTTTACGATGGGGCTTCAGATATTTCTGTTTCCATAAACGGAATTAAGAACTGTCTTTCCGGAAGCAATGCACCCTACCCCAACCAAAACAATACCTTTACCTATATGCTTTCTTCCGAAAAAGGACTTGCTGATCTGGATCTGGTATTTTCAAAAGGAAATTATAAAATAACCAATATTGCTGCCTATACTTTGCCATTATCCACATTTCATCATCCTGGAATCGTCACTTTCCACAATCAAGGCACCAAGGGCAGTGAATTATTGAAAGGCACCATTTCCATGGATCAGGATGGATATTTTGTCACTTCCTTTGCCTATGCCAAAGGATATCAGGCATTTATAGATGGTAAAGAAATTCCAGTACAGACTGTAAACAAAGCATTTGCAGGATTTCCGTTAAAAAAAGGGGCACATGAAATCCAATTAAAATTCCATGCACCCGGTAAAAGAGCCGGCTTACTGATCAGCCTGATCACATCCTGCGGACTGCTCTTTGAAAGCCTTGCATATTCAATTCTGGCGATACGTCATAAGAAGCGCATCCTCCACAGGATCAGAGTAGTAACCTTTACGGATCCCATCTCTGGTAAATCCGGAGCGTTCATAAAGACGAATAGCCCCAGAATTTCCCGTGCGGACTTCAAGATGAATGGTGGTAATCCCCCTCTCACCGGCAAGTCTGATTAAACTTTGCATAAGAAACCCGCCAATTCCTTCTTTCTGCGGGGTTCTTTTGATTGCAACATTCGTAATGTCACCTTTGTCAAGAACCATCAGAAGCCCACAGTACCCAACGATCTCTCCCTTATCCTCTACTACCAGAAACATAGCATTGTCCTTAAGTACAAAAGTAAGGAAACCTTCCTTTGTCCAGGGAACAGAAAAAAGATCTTTCTCTATCTCCATGACCTGATCCAGGTCTTCTACCAGCATTTCCCTAAGGATCATGCTTTTCCCTCCCTCTGGTCCGTCTCCCTCTCAGCCTGAGAAAGCCTAGGTATTCCGGAATATGCTCCATTGCAGTCTGGATCCTGCCGTCTTTATAATAAACCTCTCCCAGGGCAGCCACAGCAGCAGCTCTTTGTTTATTCACATGTGCCGGTGCGAAAGAAAATGGCACCTTCAGCTCGCCCGGATCGTTTCCCCAAACACTGGCACTCCATCTCCCAGGAAAGTCACCGGTTCTTCCAGCCGGTTCAAAATAGCAATCAGATCCTGGATAGGCACAGCCATCTGTCCTTCTACCTGTACCAGCCTGTGGTCCTTAAATCTGTAAATCCCTGTATACACCTCGACCTCTCCTGGCATCCATAATAGGGCAGACAAGCCCGGACACATCATAAAGATTATATGCCAATGCTTCCAGTGTAGGTCCCGGGATCAGCGGTTTGTCAAGAGCAGGCCCTAAGCCCCTTTGCTGTAGCTGACCCGATACGAAGTCCTGGAAAAAGACCCTGGGCCTGCTGCTACTGCCACTGCATCTAACGTATTCAGATCAAACTCTGTCATCTTTACGATCTCGTCCAGCATGGGAAGCAAAGTCTGGGAATGGGTTTTTTTATAATTCACTGTATATTCTGCCAGAAGATTATCATCCTCCACAATCGCTACAGTTGCTACTATTCCTGAGCTGTCTAATGCTAAAATTCTCATTTTTATTCTCCTATCGTAATCTTCCGGTAATCAAAACCTTTCTCCAGGTCTTTTTCTATGGTGATCCGTATCACATGTTCCGGAAGGATCTCACGGATCAGATCTGCCCACTCGATCAGGCAGATCCCTTCTCCGAAAAAGTAATCGTCATACCCGATTTCTTCCATTTCTTCAATATCTCCGATACGATATACATCAAAATGGTATAACGGAAGCCTGCCTGTATCATATTCCTGTATAATGGTAAATGTAGGACTGCTGATCGCTTCTGTGATTCCAAGTCCTGCTGCAACCCCCTGGGTAAACACGGTCTTTCCTGTGCCCAGATCACCATCCAGGGTATAAATCTGACCTGGGGATGCCTTTTCACCAAGAGTTTTTCCCAGGGCGAAAGTTTCTTCGGCTGAATTGGTCTCTATAATCATTTCTTTTAGTAACCACCTTTTCTTTTCTTGCACATTCATTCTCTGGATATTATAATAAAACAATTAAGGATTTACAATACTTATAAAGGAGATTTCAATATGACAAACCCAATCGTAACCATTACCATGGAAAACCAAGATGTGATAAAAGCAGAGCTTTATCCGGAGATTGCTCCCAAGACAGCTGAATAACTTTATCAGTCTTGTCAAAAAAGGCTTCTATGACGGACTAATCTTTCACCGTGTGATCTACGGTTTCATGATCCAGGGCGGATGCCCGGATGGAACCGGCATGGGCGGCCCCGGTTACAGCATCAAGGGGGAATTTGCACAGAATGGCTTTGCCAATGATCTGAAGCATACTGCCGGTGTTCTTTCCATGGCTCGCGCCATGCATCCTGATTCTGCAGGCAGCCAGTTCTTCATCATGCATAAGAACGCCCCGCATCTTGATGGAAGCTATGCAGCTTTCGGTAAAGTAATAGAAGGCATGGAAGTAGTAAACCGTATCGCTGAAGAAGAAACTGATTATAGTGACAGACCGTTGGATGAACAGCAGATCCACTCCATGACTGTAGAGACCTTTGGCGTGGAATATCCGGAGCCAGAAAAATGCTGATCAGATGATCAGCATTCCCAGATTTTTGTTTCTCCATTTACATCAGCAAAATAAACATCTTTTATCTTTTCCATGGAAGCACGTCCGCTTGTGCCTTCCGTAATACGCTTCTCCACTTGCTGTACCTGGTCTTCCGGTACCAGCAGGTGGAGAATTACTTTATCCGTATATTCTGAATCCAGAATAGGCAGGCCGTTTTCCCCTGCAATATACTGGATCTTGCCGATCCCCGGAATAATCCGTTTCTACTCTCAGGGAAATCCCCAGTTTTTTCGTGATCACCGTACTGGCCGCAAGCCCTGTCTGCACTGCAGAAGAGTAGGCTCTCACCAGCCCGCCAGTTCCAAGAAGTACACCTCCAAAGTATCTGGTAACAACCACTGCCACATTATAAATATCCTGTCCAAGAATCACATCCAGCATGGGTCTTCCTGCTGTACCAGATGGTTCCCCATCATCACTGCATCTGGTAGCTTCCCGGTTCATCCCAACAGAATACACATAGCAGTTATGTCTTGCATCCCAGTATTTTTTACGCATTTCCTCTATGAAGGCAAGTGCCTCTTCTTCGCTTTCCACCGGCCGCACAGTCGCAATAAACCGGGATTTCTTTTCGATAATCTCTCCTTCACCGCCAGCATATACGGTCTTGTACTCTTTTTGCATTTCACACAGCCTCCATGGTCTTTGGTACCCTTTTATGATACATTTTTTCACAAATCGTCTTTCATATGAATCTTCCTTAATGATAATGAAAATATGTTTCTCCGTCAATCATTTTGTAAAAAAAGAAGAGGACCTGCAAAGTCCCCTTTCTTTTCGCTATATTCATGCTTCTTCTTTTAATACGGTAAACGCTTTGTCTTTTTCCAGAAGGAAAGGTCTCAAATACCCGCAAAGATCACTCATAGGATACACTCCATCTCTCAGGTGTATTCCTAATACACGGATCATGTAATCCCGTCTTTCCTGCATCCGTTCCCATGTACGAGGATACTCTCTTTGAAGCTGTCCTGCCAGTTTTTCATCAATCAGTACAATCCCATCTTCAGCACCAATGCCTGCATATCCTGGAACAGCAGGAATAATATCCATCTGAAGCATCATCCCACTTTTCAGGATTACCGGACTTCCTGGATAAATCGGCGATGCCGACCATTCCTCGTTATCTGTAAAATGACCCGGATTCAGTGTCCAGTGGAATATCTCTTTTGGAAGGACTTCATCAACAGCCTGATAAATATCTTCACATCTGACACCTTCACCCACGGTTTCATACCAAGTCACAGCTGCTTTATAGTAGGGAACAGCAACCTTTTTCAGATAATCTCTCTCCGCTTCTGGAAGCTGAGATTCCTCCTCTACCACATAAGCTGCCCTGGAAGTTAAACCTCCACGCAGTCCCAAAGTAGCAGAAAAACGATCCCCCACTTGTACTTCCTTATTTCTCGGAAATACGACTGCATCTGTAAAACGATCACCTGTAGCAACAATTGTTGTAACTGATGTAGGCTGTCCCATAGGATTCATCTCACCTGCCAGTTCCATTTCAGTTTTACCAGGCTTTAATGCTTCCAGTGCCTTATACACACAGGCAGATGCAAGCCCTGATGCTGCTTCATAATGTGCAATCTCATTGGCATTTTTTATGTGTCTCAAGCCTTTCTCTGCATCTAAAAAAATACCGGATGCATTGATTGTCTGTCCATTCTTATTGATATCTTTAACGGCAGCAGCTATAAATTCCGGAATATCAATCAGATATCGGTTGTCCTCAACTGCACTTGTAAACAGCTTCCATCCGACACAACCAACCTTCATTCCGTCTTTCAAACCTGCTTCATTCAGGATGTCACGGATCCGGTTCTGAGGATTCATAGGCTGATAAGGTAGAGAAAAATAAGGTGTATGAAGGACCGTTCCCTGTATAAAACTATATTGGCTCATTTTCAGATTTTCATTTCCCAGCAGAAAACACACTCTTCCATCTGCGTGTAAAACCAGTACAGCTTCTTCAAACCTTGGTTCAAAACCTGTCAGATATGCAAAATTAGCCCCATGCTCACGATCAGCATAAATCATAAGCACATCTAAATTCTGCTCTTTCATACCGGCAAGAACATTCCGGTAATGCTCCTCCATAGTCTCCCTGGTAAGATTCACAGGCCTGTAATCCTGATGAATCCTGGGTTTTTCTACTTTATTATATAATATATCCAAATTTTCCCTCCTCTGACACCAATGCTGACGCTCCGATTATCCCGGCATCGTTTCCCAACTCTGCCAGAATAATATTATTCTTTTTGTCTGTCAGGAAAAAGTTCTTTTTATATTCTTTGTAAATTGCATCCGTGATCAAGCTTCCTGCATTAGACACACCTCCACCGATCACAAACACTTCCGGATCAAAAGCATGGGCAAACATAGCCATAGCCCGACCCAGCACACCCATACAAAACTCCACACACTCAATAGCAAGCGGATCTCCTTGTTTTGCCTGGTCACACACATCTTTTGCAGTAAAATCCTGCATTTCCCGCAGTTGGGATACGCCTTCATTTTCAGCCAGTATTTTCTTCATTCTCCGTACGATCCCGGTAGCCGGTGCAAATTGATCCACACATCCGCAATTTCCGCAATTGCAGTTTCCTGAATCCTTCGGACCCACAGCAATATGTCCGATTTCCCCGCAAGTCCCGAAGACCCTAGCACAATGTTGCCATTCAGTATGATTCCACCGCCCACTCCAGTTCCCAAAGTGATCAGCATCATCGTCTTATATTTTCTGCCTGCTCCCTGCACAAATTCTCCAAGTGCTGCCACATTGGCATCATTTCCAGCCTGGATGTAAGCTTTTGGAAAAAACTTTTTCATTTCTTCTGCAGGATTAAAATTTCTCCAGAACAGATTCACACACACTTCCACATTCCCATCTTTATCTACAGGTCCCGGGGATCCCCATTCCTATGCCATATACATCTGATTCATCCAGTCCATGTAAGCTGAGATACCCCTGTATTTCTTTCGCCACATCCGGAATGATTCTCTTTCCGTCATCAGAAAGATTCGTTTTTATATTCCATTTTTTTAAAAGCTTCTGGCTTTTCCAGTCAAAGGCACCCAGCTTAATATCTGTTCCGCCAACATCAACTCCAAATAATATTTTCACGTTTTCAACTTCCTTTACAGGTTATAAAGTCTGGCTGCATTGTCATGGAGAATACCCATGATCTCTTTTTCTGTAAATGTAGGCCATCCAGACTGTTTGCAGATCTTGTTCATTCCGTTCTGCACCAGGTCGATCCATCCAAGGATATCCTTTGTAGGATCCGGTCCGAACAGATCATTATTTGCTGCCACAAAGTCTGTTGCAAACATCACTCTATCAAGCACGCCGATTTCTTTTGCAAGCACCATATTCCAGGTCATCCATAAAGGCCTCTTGTAAAGCATAGCCAGATCTGTCCACAGGTTTTCATCATTTACCATCATTGTAAAAAGATATTCGCTAAATGGATATCCGATATGTTCTACCACTTTTTTCATATGTGGAAAATGGAAAGTTACATCGTTCAGATTTTCCATTTTAGCATATTTTGTATGTGCAAGAACAGTAGGCCCACCGGCTGCAGAATGGTGATACTGGCATACTGCCCCAGCCTTGTCAATAGCTTCATAGAACGGGAACATAACCGGATCATTGGAACTAAACTGTCCATAAGGTGGAGTAAAAAGCACGCCCCTGTATCCTTTATTATTCAGCTTATCTACCATGTAATCGAAATTCTTCTGGTTAAATCTTCCAGCCTCATCAATGGGCTCCACACTACAAAACGGAACAAAGAAATCCGGATATTTTGCAAAAGCATCCTCCACCGCAATTTCTCCAAATTCGGAATTCCATACTTTATGCATATCCTGTCCCATGCATACGCAGTGTTCGATCCCAGCCGCCTTCATCCATTCTACTAACTGATTAATATCCGTATCTTTTGGAATTGACTGGCCAAGCCGATCATAAGTTGGTCTGTCAAAACATTTTGTATTGATTAAGTGCATATGAGAATCTATGTACATATTGTCATCCTCCTGTTTCTTGTTTACACCGGCGGTAGTTTTTATAAAAACTATCCGCCGGATTTTTATTAATTATTCCTGTCCATCCTCTGCTGCTTCTTCCGTTTCTGTATCTTCTGCAGCATCTGTATCTTCTGTTTCTTCTGTTTCTTCATCCATAGCATTGATATCAAAGGTTTCTGCATTATGAACGGTAAGAAGCTCTGGTGTCATTTCATAGATATCATCCGGGCCGCTTCTTGTATAGCTTCCATCAAAAATCTGCTCCATAAACTCTACGCATTTTACACCCATTTTTACAGGAGACATTCCAGGACTTGCATACAGCTTGCTGTCCTCACCGCCATCAATCATAACCTGTTTCTGCTCATCTGTAGCATCATATCCAATAACATAAACATCTGTTTTTCCTGCATCCTGAAGTGCATGATAGGTTCCCATTGCACACTCATTCCAGTACAGGAAGAACGCATCTGCATCCGGATAAGCAGTGATCATATCAGTTGCCCATGCATAACATCCATCAGTTGTTCTGTCTGTGGAGCGATTCTTGATGATCTCCACATTTGGATAGTTCTCATTCATCCAGTCCACAAAACCATTCACTCGAAGTCCACTGGACGCAATGGACGGCTCCTCTTCAAACACAACAACCTGTGCGTCTTCCTTTCCATCAAGGGCTTCCATACACTGTTCTGCTGCCATCTGGCCACCTGCATAATCATCATATCTTACAGATGCATCAGCACCTCCTTCGGATGCCAGGCAGTCAAAGTCGATAATAGGGATTCCTGCTTCGTGAGCCAAGTCTACTGCATCATTTGCACCTTCTGTATCAATGGCAGTATAAATAATTCCGTCAACTCCCTGAGTTACAAGGTCATTGATATCTGTGTACATTTTTGCCCAATCCCCACTCGGGTCCATAAGTACACATTTCCAGCCTCTTGCTTCAATCTCTTTCTCGGCGATTTCTGCCAGAGATGCCTCAAATGACTGTGCCATATCCCATACAACTACACCAATGACCTTTTCCTCATCTGCTGCAGATGCAGATAAAGGTGCACCGATTGTTGCCATTGCCATTGCAGCTGCCAGCATTGTACATACCATTTTTTTCTTCATAATATTTTCTACCTTTCTTTTAAATATTTTATTTTCCCTGTTGTCATATTTTTCGGCCGTAAAAATATGACAGCAGGATATTTACATAACAAATTATAGATTTCGCTTATTTTTTATTTGCCAGCTTATAAGAAAAGTTGTTAAACCACTGTGAATAGAATACTGCAACTACCATCAGTGCTCCACGAACCACATACTGCCAGTTAGAACCGATATACATAAGATTCATTCCATTGGTAATCATTCCCATCAGAAGTGATCCAAGGAAAACGCCGATAGTCAAACCTTTTCCTCCACTTAAGGCAACACCACCCATTGCACAGGCTGAAATGGCAATGGTTGCATATCCGCTTGCTGCATTTGGTGTTGCAGATGCCACTCTTGCTGTGGACAGAATACCTGCAATAGCAGACAAACCACCAGAGATAATATATGTAGAGAAGCGAACGCCTTTTACATTAATACCGGAAATGAAAGCAGCCTGATAATTACCACCGATAGCATATACCTTCCTTCCGTATGCAGTTTTCCCAAGAACAATTGCCATAAATACAAATACAAGGATCATGATCCAAATAGACATGGACACACCCAGAATCGGTTTATTACTTAAAGCTTTAAAGGAATCTGGAAGACCTGTAACTGCTGTGTTGTTGCCCACAATATATACCAGGCCTCGTACCGCCACCTGCGAACCAAGCGTGACAATAAACGGATCAATAGATGTAAACGCTACCAAAAGTCCGTTTACCGCACCTACTACGCAGCAAATGATTACGGAAATAAGGATTGCCACTGGAAGGTTTGTTTTCAGTCCATATAGCCCATCCTTTACTAAAAGTCCACAGCATGTACCACCCAGAGCTGCAATGGACTCAATTGAAAGGTCAAAAGTTCCATTGATCAGCGGAAATGCCAAAGCACATGACAGAATACCGTAAACAACAATCTCTTTCAGTACATTATGGATATTTCCTGTTGTAAGAAAATTCCCACTTTTCGCCTGCACAATGCAGGAATACAGTAATGATCAAAAGGATCAGTCCTGACAGTTCAAAATATTTTGAAGTAATAATTTTGTGTTTTATACTGTTCTTTTTATCCATTTTTTCTCTCCATCCGTATAACAATGTGTATTACGCTTTTGCAGTCTGATCGTGTGAAATTGCCATATGCATGATGTTTTCTTCTGTTGCTTCATCTCTCATAAGTTCACCTGACAGATATCCTTCATGCATAACAAGTATCCTGTCGGAAATCCCCAGAAGTTCCGTCATTTCAGAGGATACTACGATAATGGACAGCCCTGCTGTTGCCAGATCGTTGATAATTTTGTATATTTCAGCCTTCGCACCTACATCCACACCTCTTGTAGGCTCATCCAGAAGCAAGATATCCGGATGTGATGCAAGGCATCTTCCAAGAACCACTTTCTGCTGATTGCCGCCGCTTAACATTTTGACCGCCATCTGACTGCCAGCACATCGGATTCTTAATTTTTCTATGTATTCCTTACAGACGTTTTTTTC
>NZ_JAYFUY010000095.1:0-15016 GCF_059933065.1 Blautia sp. HA3515
ATCTTTTCCATATTTTTATGATAAGTGTCATAAAACTCTTGTATATTTTCTTCTGTAATTTGATTCAGAACACTTTCATCATATTCTGAATCTGGTGTTAATACCGATATTATAAAACTCCTAATATCATCTATCGGTTGCAATGTCGTTCCGTAAATTGCATTTTCTTCTGAGGATTGTGTCACCGCATTTTTATTTTGTTCTATAACTTTTCCAAGTTCATCTTCTGTCAATGTACCTTTCCATGCTCGTCTGTTATCTGTAAGTTTTCTTGTTGCCATAATTCCAGTACTAGCATTTCCATTCTCATCCACATAGCGATTACTTGTAACTGCAAATCCGCTAAAAATGACAGCAAGTATCAATGCCAATCCGATTGCAAATACATTAATTTTCTTTGAAAAAATTCGTTTTAATTCTAATTTAAGCATCTTGCTTTTCCTCCGATTTTTCTCCAAAATAAAATAGAAATGCATCTTCCAGATTTTTTTCTACAGCCACAGCATCTTCTGTTGGCTTTTCTATTGAAATAATTCTAAGCTCTGCTCCGGTTTTTGTTGTTTTTATATTTCCAACCAAATATTCATTCATATATTTGTCTATCATACTTCTCGAAACATTACATTGCCATACCTTTTCTTTCATAGAAGATACTAAATCTTCCGCAGTACCTGCATAAAAAAGTTCTCCATCTTTCATTAACATAATGTTATTCGCAATGTACTCAATATCCGATACAATATGTGTAGACAAGAGCACCAAACGTTCTTCCGACAATTCACTAATTAAATTACGAAAACGTATTCTTTCATTCGGGTCTAATCCAGCGGTAGGTTCGTCCAGGACAAGAATTTGCGGATCGTTTAACATCGCCTGTGCTATTCCTACACGTCTAACCATTCCTCCAGACAAATTCTTCATTTTTCTTTTACTGAATTTTTCCATTCCTACTTGATTTAATAATTGCTTCACTTTTTTTCTGGCAAACGGCATTTTTAACCCTTTTATAGAAGAAATGTACATCATGTAATCATATACGGTCAAATCTGGATAATATCCAAAATCCTGTGGTAAATATCCCAGAACTTCTCGGTATTCACCTCCTAGTTTCCATATATCTTTACCATTCCATAATATTTGTCCTTCTGATGGTTGAACAATCGTACAAAGCATACGCATTAATGTGGTCTTTCCTGCTCCATTTACTCCAAGCAGTCCATAAATTCCTTTTTCCATAACACAATTCACTTTATTAACAGCATTTACTTCTCCGTATTGTTTTGTTACATTTTTAAATTCTAATTTCATACGTGTAATCCTCCAAAATTTTTTCATCAAATACCAATGACTTCTGAACACAAAAAATAAAATATACAAAAGTCAATATCAGCATAGCCACCCATACCGGAGTTACAATTTTCTGATAAATAACATCATTTGCAACAATCATCATCCATAAACCAACCCATACCAGACAGGAAAGCACTGCTATATATTCTGATTTTTCCCATCTGCTGTACAATACACGAAAACATATACAACATGAAACATTTACTGGAAGCAAAAAATTAACCACCAAATCACTTAACGAGAGTATTGTTGTTTGATATGTAATTGCCAAAAACACCATAACGATCACCAGATCCACTACTCCAAACATTAACATTCTTGCTGTACAAATCTGACGCAGTGTGTAATAAGACGCCTGCTCAATCTCAATCGCACCATTTCTTCTGTTTTTCCAAATTTCCGGGACAATCAGAACCACAAATATTGTGGCAGATATTCCCATAATCCTCATCATATCTTTTATGTCTGATGTATAATTACTCAACCATATCCATAGACACATAAGAATACAACCTTGTAAAATCCACCATCTTTTTTTTATGAATTTTGTCTGCTCATACAAAAATTCAAAATAAGATGTTCTATGCGATTGTTTCGATAAAATTGGCTCTGACAAAATATTCTGACATGCTTTTACTGTTCTGTTTTCTGCTTCAATCCTTACATATTTTTTTTCAATCTCCTCTTTATATTCCTTTATTTGCTGCTTATATTTCATCATAGTTTTCCACCTCCAACTCTTTCATCAAAAGTTCTTTTGCTCTTCCAATTCTATATTTTACAAGCGAAAGTTTTATGTGAAGTAATTCTGCAATTTCTCTTTGTTTCAATTCTTGAAAAAAATATAAAACTGCCGTTTCTCTAATTTCTTCCGGTAACTTTCTCACTGCCTGTTCAATAGTTAATCGGACCCCTAGCTCTTCTACATGATTTTTATTACTGTCCTCTGATTTTAGCAGTTCCTCTGATGGAATATCTTTTTTCTTTTTGTAATAATTTTTAACGGTATTTCCGGCAATTGTATAAGAATAACTTCTTAACTTTTCCATATTCTTTATATCTATATAAATTGGAAAAGAAACGTGTAAATACTTCTTGTGTCAAATCCTCTGCCTCATAGGGATCATAGATATGTAGCAAACAATATTGATATATACTTGTGTAATATTTTTTGACCAGTTTTTCACACGCATCTTCATCTCCTGCTCTTGCTAGATGTACTAACAAAAAATCAGTTTTGTATTCCATTCGCAAATTTGCCTCCCTCTGTTTTCTAAATACTATAACAATCCTACTATAAAAAAAGTTAGGATTTTCTTTTGTTTTTATTTATATTTTTCTAAATATTCTTCCAAACATAAATTTTCTTCTTTCATTATTTTAGCGACAGTCGTTCCAACATAACGGTAATGCCATGGTTCATTACTAATTCCTGTTATATCCGTTTTATCTTCCGGGTAACGTTTTACAAACCCATATTTATATGCATTTTCGTCTAACCATTGATATACTTTTTCAGAAGAACATTTGTCGGTATCCGCATTAATATCAACACTCAGTCCTAATTGGTGTTCGCTTGTATCGGGAATTGCAACATATTTCTCGGCTCTTTTTTTTGCTTCTTTCGCAGAATATCCTTGTTTTTCATATTCATTGATTTTCTCGTCCATAATTTTTTGTTGTTCTTCTGTTGTTCGATATCCTTCTCTAACAAACAGTGCCAGCCCCTCAGCTCTTGCATCATTAAACATTTGTTGTAATTCTGGATAAATCCGTGAATCTACTTTTTTTACCATTCGATAATTCTGTCAATTCTACTTGATAATTATTGGGAATATAATGTTTTCGGTCGACCAAAATAAGATTCCATTCACCCGAAGTGTCTGCAAAGGACTTTTCTGACTGCAAAATTTTCGGTAATGTTAATTCTCCAACCTGCACATCGATTTTTATTGTTCTCCATATTACAACGGTTATTATGATAGTCATTAAAAGAATGAATACTCGTAAAATATTCTTTCTTCTGCGATTGCTGTATCTTCTTTTGTTCATTTTCTCTCCCACACTTTCATTATCAAAATATTTCTACTTTTAATATAATTAACAACCAAAACGACAAAAGAGTTAGTATCTAAACTTATTTATCAATAAAAAGTTTATTTTTTCTCAATTCCAGCTCAATTTCCCCTCAATGCCTTTTTCCTCCGATTTTCGTATGCTTATCCCACAGCAGAGCAGTACCACACCAGTACGACCTGCTGAATCAATCAATACGAAAAAAGGAGGGGATAAACCATGCAGAACAATATCCGTAACACAAACCTGCGTTTTAATCTGGACAAAGAACAACAGCGGAGAGCCTGGGAATATTTACAGACGATGGACAGGCAGGATTTTAAATCTTACAGTCAGGTAATCTCTCTTGCACTGGTAGATTATTTTGACCGCTACTACCGCACACAGGCTGATCCTTATCTGGAAACAAGAGAACGGGAAGAACTTTTTGTGAAACAGATTGTAGATGCAGTGGAAAACAGTCTGAAACAGGCATTGCCACTTTTTCTTTCCGGACTGACTGCAGGCATGGTGCAAAGGGAGCCCCAAATCAGGGCGTCCTTTCCAGCACCTGAAAATTCACAGCCAGATAGTGATGTAGACTGGGATTTTCTTGGAGAATAACTGATTGGAGGTGAACACATGACGGACTTTCTGACAGCAGACACCAACCTGCCATCTTATATGATGTTTCCCCGTTTCCTTCTGGACATGGAAATAAACGAAACTGCCAAAATGCTTTATATTATCCTGCTGACCTGGAAGGCTTTCCCAGAAAAATGAGGGCTGGTCAGATATCGATGGTCATGTGTTCATTTACTTTACAATTGAAGCACTGGCAGAAGTTCTCCACAAAAGCCAGATGACGGTTAAAACTGCTCTGGCAGTGCTGGAAAAACAGGAGCTTATCTTCCGAAAACGGCAGGGACCCGGACAGCCCAATCGGATTTATGTAAAACTCCCAAAAGAAACCATCCACTATACAGACAGATTTCTTTCCTTAAGACAGACAGAAAACTGTCCTATTGACAGACAGGATTCTTTCCCTGATACAGACAGAAAACTGTCTGGTAATAAGAAAGAGATAAAAAAGAACAATTTAGAAAAAAGAGGGAGTAAGGAGCCACTCTCACCCTATGGAAAATTTCAAAATGTTTTTCTGTCAAAAAGAGCTTGAAGATATCCGACAGACAATCCCTGACTGGAAGGATTATATTGAACGCTTATCCGGTTATATGGCTTCTACCGGAAAGCAATATCAGAACCATGCAGCTACCATCATCAGTTGGGCAAGACAGGATCATCCTGCTTCCCGGCAAAGAAATTACGAAAGTGAGGAATACGAAACACTATGACAAGATTTACAGAAAAAGCAACCGCTATAACACCAAGCAGAGAGCTTCAGCCTGATGAATATTTTAACGAAACAGACCACCTGATCTACTGTTCCAAATGCAATACGCCAAGACAATGCCGGCATGAATTACAGGGAAAGGTTCTTATTCCTTCCATCCGCTGTAAATGCCAGCAGGAAATCTTTGAGCAGGAAGAAGCCCAGAGAAAACTTCATGAAAAACAAATGGAAATAGAGCATCTTAAAACCAGCGGCTTACAGGACAAAGCACTCTATGACTACACTTTTGCCATGGATAACGGTATCAATCCAGAAATAAAACTGGCACACAATTATGTAAGCAACTGGGGAAGAGATGAAAGCAAACGCTTCCGGACTTCTCATCTGGGGTGATGTCGGTACTGGAAAATCTTTTTTTGCAGGCTGCATTGCCAATGCCCTTCTGGAAAAAGGCGTTCCTGTACTGATGACCAACTTTTCCCGGATTCTGAATACCCTTACCGGAATGCATTTTGAAGACAGAAACCAGTTCATCAACAGCTTAAACCGCTACAGTCTTCTGATTATTGATGATCTCGGAATTGAGCGGAACTCTGACTTTGCACTGGAACAGGTATTCAATGTGATAGACAGTCGTTACCGCAATAAAAAGCCCCTGATCATAACGACTAATCTCACTTTATCAGAGCTGAATAACGCCGCTGATATCGCACACAAACGAATTTATGACCGTATTCTGGAGAGATGTATTCCTATCCGTATCAATAACCGGAATATTCGTCAGGACAATGCAACAGCTAATTTAAAACAGGCGAAAAAAATCCTGTTGAACAATCATGCTCCGAACCAGAATTGACTCGAAGAAGTATAACGCAATGATTATTTTTCACTGACAGTGGTACTACTTTCTTTCCTCATTTATTACCAGAAATATGCCACTGTCAGTTATCTAAGACCATAGTACCAAAGCATAAGATTTTAAAACCAAAACCGCCCGGATACGGGCATAAAAAGGAGGTGCCAGATATGGCAGATAAAAGAATGATGACACCAAAAGAAAAAGCACTTTTACAGGCAAAACACCGCCAGGAAGAAGCCGAAGCAAGAAACCGAAAAAAAGAGCGTGATGCAAGAACACACCGATTAGTCCAGGAAGGAGCAATTTTAGAAAGTATTGTTCCTCATATTAAGGAAATGGATTTAGATTCCCTGAAACGGGAGCTGATGATCCGGCTACGGGGAATGTAAACGCACAAGTTCTACTCCCGAAGGGCGCACTTACTCACCACCTCGTCGTCGCAAAGTCCGTTTACCTTCGTTTCCGCCAATGGCGAAAACTACGGACACTCCCTTGCTCCTCCTCTCCCCACAAAGCAGGCTTTGCGGGGGACCCCTTGGGGCAGTGGTATCCCCTTCGGGGCTTGTGCGCTCTGCCGAGGGCTTTATCCGCTGTTGCAGGCAACATCGAAAGGAGGTGCCAGATATGGCAATTTATCATATGCAAGCCAAAGTCGTCAGCCGTGGTTCCGGTCGGTCTGCTGTTGCTGCTTCTGCTTATATGAGCTGTAGCCGCATGTACAATGATTATGACGGCATTCAGCATGACTATACCAGAAAGCAGGGTCTGATCTATCAGGAAGTGATGCTTCCTCCAATGGCTCCATCGGAATGGAATGACCGGGAACAACTCTGGAATGCTGTGGAAGAAACCGAAAAGACCAAAGACAGCCGACTGGCAAGAGAATTTGTTGTCGCACTCCCCGTTGAGTTGGATAAAGACAGCAATATTTCTCTTCTTCAGGATTTTATTCAAAAGAACTTTGTAGATATGGGGATGTGTGCTGATTTTGCCATCCACGATACAGATGGTCACAATCCCCATGCGCACATTCTTCTTACTGTTCGACCACTAAATGAAAATGGAACATGGCAGTATAAAACTGAAAAAGAATATCTCTGTATCAAAGATGGGGAAGAAAAAGGATTTACTGCTTCTGAATTTAAAACTGCTCAGAAACAGGGATGGGAAAAGCAATATCGCTATAAAGTCGGTAAAAAGAAAGAATATCTGACTCCATATTCCGCACATGAAAAAGGATATGAACGGATTGATAAGCACCCCAAGAGCAGCCGATATGGCAGACAGAATCCTATTTCCCAACAATGGAACAGTGATAAACAACTTTGCTTCTGGCGGGCAAACTGGACAGATGCCGTAAATAAAATGCTTGCACGTAATCAGATAAATGCTACCATTGATCACCGCAGCTTTGCAGATCAGGGAATCACCGAACAGCCAACCATCCATGAAGGCTACATTGCCCAGAATATGGAAAAGAAAGGCATGATAGCAGACCGCTGTGAAATGAACCGTCAGATTCGTGCGGATAACAAAATGCTCCGAGAATTAAAAGCAAAAGTAGCAAAACTGGCTGAAGCTGTAGAAAAGTCTATTCCAATAATTGCAGAAACATTGGAAGCAATCCGAAATCACATGATTTTTACACAATATCATTTGCTCCACAATGAGATGCAAAAAGAAGTGATCCATGACTGGATGAATCATTTTAATCCAATACTGAATAAATACAACACCGTTAAAAAGAAACTCAAAGCTAAAGTTACAGAACGGAAAGAACTGAATGTGCAAAAGGATAAAACCAGTATTTTGAATCCCATCCAGCATATAAAATTAAATCAGCAGCTTACCACTATTACCGAAGAAATCGAAGAACTGAAATCAAGGAAAGAGCAGCTAATCTTCCAGGCAGAATGCTCTACCGATAAAGATATGACAAATCTATCCAAGAAATATGACCAGATGAATAACAATCTTGATATCCTTGATTCTCAGGACATCTCGCTCAAAAAACAGCTTGAAAAAGATGCCGCCGCTTTCCGGGAAGAAAAATTTCGTCCTGAACCTGAACAGTATACAGAATTGCTGGACACCAGAATCCAGATACGTCCTGATTTCCGGGATAAACTAATCGAGCAGCTCAAAGGTACTTTTGGTAAGTATTATGACTATCACCGCCGTGATATTGCCGCCAATGAGGTGGATTATCTCAATGTGGAAGATTCGGATGTCTTCTCCCATCGTGCATGGGAACTTAAATATCAGCGAGAACAGGAAATGCGGCGAAATCAGCCTGCAAGAGCTAAGAAAAAGTCCTATGATATGGAATTGTAATCATCTTCGAGTAGATAACATGCTCTTACAAATCTCTTGTTCAAAAATAAACTCCTTTCAAAAAGGCGTATGGAAATCAAAACTTCCATACGCCTTTTTATATTCTGCTCTTCAACTTGTCTAAAAGTTGACTAAAAATATATCACCGTTCATATGATACAATAATTTCTTTACTATCTGCTGTTTTATAATCAATTGTTCCCAAATTACCAATCAAATCAAATGTCATATCTGCATTAACCTGCAATTCATCTTCAAGCTTGACTGCAGACGGCTCATCTTTTAGAAAAACTGTTAATCCATAAGGCTCTGTTTCAGACTGTATCTCTATACTATCATATGAGTATCCCTCCGGATACTCTTGACCGCTTACAATATTTATAACATTCGAAGAATCTCCTACATAATCTGTCTTATACTGCGATAGATCAGGAATTTCGTACAGTTTTTCTTTTTTTCCACACGCCGAAATCAACATTATTGACATGGCAACTAACATAATTGCAAGTACTTTTTTCTTCATAGAAACACCTACCGAAAGCTTTATTCAACACTTTTCGATTTGAGTAAAAGCCCAAGGGACTTTAATGTCCCTTACGCTTTTCTCTTTTCTTTCGCTGTTTCAATTCAAACATTCGCTGCTCTTCTGCCTCTTTTTTCTTGCGTCTTTTCTCTTTGCGTTCCTGCTTGTTCTGTTCCTGCTGTAATTTCAACGCCTGTTGCGATTTTGTACCAATGCCTATTTCCAGCATCTGTTTCTTTGCTTCCCGCTGCATCCGTTTCGGATTTCTTTTGATATCCTTTACAACAGTTTCAACAACCGGACTGAATTTCAAACTGAAATAGCACTTTTGAATATATTCCTGTACTTCATAATCTTTTGGCTCTGCACCAAATGTTACCTTTGCCACAGATAATTTACCATCTTCGATGCGTTCAAAGATTCCCACCCAAAACGGCTCTTCAAAAAATACTGTCAGCTTTCCATTTACTTTGTCCATAAGAATCCCTCCTAAAATTGATTGAACAAAGAATGGACAACCCGGAGGGGCAGGTTACTTACCCTATTTATATAGGACGGCCGGGCTACCTACCGGCTCTGGCACATCAAAGATGTACGTTGCGTTTTTATCTTTGCGTTTATAATCAAGCCATATGGCACGATTAACTTAATTCTGTAACTTCTAAGTTACGTTCCTCCAAAATATTCTTCTTACTTCATAAGATTCTATCTTCTGTTCAAATCATACCATATGATTAATGCATTTTCTATATACTTTCTTGATAACCAGCAAAAAGCTCCCGAAGGAGCTTTCCACGTTTTAAATGTACGCTAATTCGCTTAACACAATCTCTTCTGCATCATTCCTTATTTCCCATGAAGAATGTTGTAAATTAGTAATATCCACAACGATAGCAGGTAATTTAATTATTCGTATTTTTTCCCGATAATGTAAATCGAAACTACCATACCACCTAATATCATAATTAAGAAAATTTTATTTAAAATATCCCATAAAGCTATATTGAGACAATTGATTATTATAATACATGCAAGAGGATATAGAACAACCGTTGCAAGTGTCCAAATTTTTAAAGTTGTACAGATGTACATCCAATTTCCATTGTTAAAGGATAAAGCCCACTACGATGTATTCTAAAAATTCCTTGTGAAACATAATTTATCTTGTTGGCATCATAATATGTTGGTAACATGTCTTTGGCAAAGATACAAAACCATGCACCAAATAAAAGCATTAACCCTGTAACCAGCAATATATCACCTTTCATCTCTGCTATTAAATTCCCAGATGCAACTAACATAATAATTTCTGTAATAGATATTAAAAAACATAGCAAATATGCTAATATCCAGTTTTTTCTATGCTGATGAATAGAATTCCTAACAGCCATATCGAGAGAGCCTACTACCAATTCCTCGACTTCTTTTGTATCAATATTTTTCTGTGTATCTATTTTTTCTCCACGTAACAATTCTGTAACGGTAACATCTAATATATCAGCTATTGGTATGAGTAATACGACATTAGGCATACTAAGACCACGTTCCCATTTACTAACTGTTTTATCTGATACATATAATTTTTCAGCCAAATCCTTTTGAGTTAAATTCTTTTCCTTTCTTAATTCGGTTACAAATAAACCAAATTTTTCATTACTAATCTGATACATATATCCACCTCCTGCACACATATTATAATGAGAGTGTGCATAAATCAATCGACTAGCAGTAGAATTACAGAATATTAGCACAAAATTCATCAAATAATCTCCCCATCATGATTATTTCTATAAAGTTATATTCGGATATTTTTAAGGCTTACTATGGAATAATTAAATCAGTAACTTATGACCATGGCAGAAAAAACAGCCTTCCAAAACTTAGAAAAGGTCATATGATATGGAATTGTAATTTGGTTCTTCTTTGCCCCTTATAAACACCAAAGCTGAACAAATAGGAGTTTTCTTCCTACCTGTTCAGCTCTTTGTTTACCTGTAAATCAATTCATTTAACACAATCTCTTCTGCCATATTACGAATACCATTTACCGCTCTGACCCATTCCATCTGATCACGAGCTTTCAATTCTTCCGTAATGCCCTGCCGCTCCATCATCTGACGCACCAGAATATCCATTCTTTCCTGTGCTTCATCGTCCACAGTATTCAGATGTTCTGTCAGTCTGTCTTCCAACATATACAGTGAATACATTGCCGGACGATGCTCTTTCAGATATGTTTTCCGCATCATTCCATATTTCCCATAATGCGGTTCTTCATCTGTACTGACAAGATTCGGATAGTAAATTCCGTCTGCGCCAAGTGTGTAGGTTCCACCCATTTTTCCAAATGTGCTTTTCATGTGTTATTCCTCCTTGAAATCAGCAATGTCCTTAGATCATCGCATAATATTTCAGGGCAGCCTTGATAGCATCTTCTTTCTCTTTCGGGCATTGCGGAACTCTTGCATTTTCTGATTTTGGAAGATTATAGTTTTCTCCCACTTCAATTCCACATTTGCGTTTTACCTGAGAAATATATAAACTTGAAACCTTCAAGCCAAATTTTTTCAGCACATAATCTTTGATTTCCTAATAGGTTGCTTTCAACTCGGCACTGGTGGCATCCAGCTCGTCCAGGTCTAAGTCGATCTCTATCGTGTCATCTGGTTTTTGTTGGGACAAAAGAACAACCGTTTCCACATGAGTACCAAATCAAAACATATCCCCACAAAATTGCGGAAATACGGACAATATTTATACAGTACTAATACTGCATGTGCATCCCTTTTCCCACAAAATATAAGTTCCATCAATTTTGCACCTTTCTGATGCAAAATTTATTCTTTTTTCATACCTTCGATGTCCTCTTCCCCTGTCTTACTAGCTTCCAATGCTTGATATTCCTGATTTAATTCTCGCAATAATTCTTCCTCGCTTTGGTAAATACAATTTGTATTTTGAAGCAAAAATCTGTGTTTCATTTTCAGGTAACGTATACTTAACTACAGACTCACTTTTATCTGCACACAAAACAATACCAATCGGCGGATTGTCTCCTTCATTCATAAGTTCTCGTTCATAATAATGAACATACATCTGCATCTGCCCCAAGTCCTGATGTGTCAAGTCGCCGAACTTTTAAATCTATCAGAACAAAACATTTTAAAATATTAAATTATAAAATACAAGGTCAATTCTAAAATGACGTCCATCAAAGGTTATTCTTTTCTTTGCCTTTGCGACAAATGAAAACCCTCTACCAAGTTCCAGAAGAAATTGCTGCAAATGTGTAATTAACGCTTGTTCTAAATCGCTTTCATAAAAATCATCATTAGATTTCAGTCCAAGAAACTCCAACACATATGGGTCGCGGATGACGTACTTTCTGGTTTTTTCGCCGGTTCTAATGTCTGTATTTCCTCTGCAACTTGCTCTTTATTTTTACTGGACAATAGCCTTTCATAAAAGAAAGAATTTATCTGACGCTCAAGTTGTCTGGTACTCCATTGGGATTTTACAGCTTCCTGTGCATATAAAATTCTCGCGCATTTTCATTCTCCACTCGCATCAGGAGCCGATAATGAGTCCAACTCAATTCGCTACGCAGTGCGTAGCCATTTGGGAATGTTAAATAAAACTGACGCATATTTTTCAAATTGGCAACGGTAAATCCTTTCCCAAAATCCTGTGTCATTTGCTTTGACAACTCTTTTAGCAATCCTTTACCATACTCCGCTTTCTCATTTCCGCCTTGTTCTTCAATAATTGGTTTTCACGATAGCTCCAGTAGGCTTCAACCATCGCAAAATTGGCTGTTTGATAAACTTTATTTCTCGCCGAAATTAAAATTTCTTTGATTTCATTATAAAAACTTTGATTCACTTAATTTCTCCTTTTATGTTTCAACTATGATTGTATCCGCCACTTATGTCCATCTTTTGAATTATAAGTATAATATTTTTTCATAAAATATTTTCATAGCATTCATATACTGATTTAAAACCAATACCACATCACTATATAGTCGGCATCTCATCAACATCCAAAACATCAAGAAACGCATGTGTATTTTCCATCTTAAGCATCTCCTTTATAGGTTCCAGGATTCTATTAATAGCTTTCACTTTAAATGCATTTAGTGGGGAATCTGGTTTTTTCTTTGATAATTCCTGCATTTCCTTGTATATACCTGTAAGCAAAGGATTTAACAATTCATATTGATTAACAGCGTCCTGAGTTGTGTTACTTCATAATCATACCTCCTACATTACTAAGTCCATTATCGGATGTGATGTTTTTACTTCTTCATCCGTATCTGAAAGATTCCAATACCAATTTCCAGATAACCGTTTAACATTATCATATTTAAATTTTTCTAAAACATTTCACATATTGAGAAATAATTAGTACAACATCGCTGTTAAAAGGCATATCATCTTCTTGGAATCTTTGAAAATCAGAGAATGGCATATAACGCTTACCCAATAATTGATTTGCCTCTTCAATCAACTGGTTTATCAAATTCAACTTAAAACTTATTAATCAGCACCATCTGGTGATTTCTTGGATAATATACTTAACTCGCTATGCATATCCTTGATCTCGGGATATGTCACTTTTCCAAATCTCTCAACGTCCTTCTTTCCAGGAACGTCGGCACCTCTCTCTTTCTTATGATGGGCACATTCTTATAAATTCTACATATTTTTTATTAATGACCTCCATTGGGTCACGTTGCTTACTTTCATATACATCAACCATCAGTTTGACATCCTCATCAGTAAGACACAAAATACACTTTCTCTGTCCACTCCATAAATCTATCATACTTCTCATAATATTCTTTTTCAATGGATTTCTTCTTAATATAATACCAAAACGTCCAAATTGTTCTGAAAGATAACGATTTAACTGATTAATATGTTCTCTACTAACTTCGTTTTACATTCTTCATCTCAAATACGATTTGCCTACAATGGTACATTATTATACAATTCTTTTAATAACGGAAATGAACCCATCTATTATAAAATATCAAATCGCTTATTTGAGTCCCTGAATCAATTCTACTTTGTGCCTAGTGCAAAATCAAGATGTGGATATAATAGGGATGCGGATTGACTTTGTACAAATTACTTTCAAATTTTTTATCAGCATTATCTGTTTCCTTCCTAATGGCAATTTTACTATTTGATTCAAACATTTTTTTGCAGATATAGCTGGTATTTGCTTAAACAATGGGTCATTTTTGCAATCTGCCTGTTTGCGCTCTTTGGATGCTATATATGCCGCAATCATATCGTAATTATATCTATTATATTCCAAAACCTTCGGTCTTTCAATTTTATCTTCTTCCCCTTCTTTAACATAGGCATTCATAAAATAATCATCATAGTTAATCCATGGAGTATGACGTAACCAACGCTTTGGAACAAAAAAAAATAATAGGAGAATCATCTTCTGGATTATATGGCAACGATAAGTCCTCTCTCACCCATTTTACAAGTTTTCGGATTAAAAGACTTTTATATTTGTAAACTCTTTTACTGGAATATTATATTTCTTACACTCATCCTGTGTAAAATCGATAAGAAATGATTTTAAAAAATTACACGCAAAATCACTAATCCTATCTTTTGATATATTATTTACGTATAGTTGTATATTCCTCAAAATGCGAAAAACCATCCTTTTTTATATTGTGGCACTATACAAAACAACTCTAATATTTCTTTTGCTGTTTGTTTTATTGATATTTTCAATCCTCTTTTGGTCTTTCCTGTTCCCAATCCCACTTCGCTACATTCAGATAATTCACTCAAAAGACCCGCTATCACTTCTCTTTTATCCTCATTTTGTGAATATACTGTACCTAACATGTTAAATGTATTAATCAATATTAAATGTAACGCATTATCCTGTTGTGACGGAGATTTCCATAACAAAAACGGGTCTAAATATAATGGTATATCTTCATCTAAAAATGGAATAGCAAAATCAACTTCTTCCTGTGTAATGGGAACATTATAATAATCAACTAACCGTGGTCTTACTATTGTCATTAGATTTCTCCTTATATTATTTCAAAATGCTTCAATGCATCCTTTATCGCTTCCACTTTCTCCGCTGTCGGATGCTTCCTCGGCTGTTTCAATTCCTCTACCGCATTAGGAGCATCGTACATCGGCAAGCCTAAATCTCTCTTTACCTCTGCGATATATGCGGTATGTACTTTGAAGCCGTATTTAGCTTCTATGTACTCCTTTATCATTTTGTAGGTCACTCGTTCTTTGGGCTTATAGCTTTCCGCTCTTTTAGCAATATTATCAAGTGGAACTTTTCCCTCACCCTCGCCAAACTCAACTTTTACGTTGATATGTCCGTCTGGTTTTTTGTGGGAAAGCAGTACTACAGTCTCAACATGAACAGTGGAACAAAACTGGTCCACGCTGCAGGTCCTTTCGATCTGGTAAAATTCTCGGCATCAAGGAATGCGGGCAGGTCTCTGGCCCGGCTGGGTGGGCTTGCAGGAAATGTAAAC
>NZ_JAYFUY010000096.1:0-5829 GCF_059933065.1 Blautia sp. HA3515
TGAACCAGGTAAGCCAGGGGGTACGGGAGAGTTGCAGTCTACAGCGACTCTGAAGACAGAAGTAGGACTTTTGATCCCGGGGGCTTCCAGAGTATGATGGATGAGATCAACCGACTGTTTAAGGAGGTTTATGAAAGTAAGATTGCTTTGAAGGAGTTTGAGCTGAAAGCGCTTACTGCACAGATCAATCCCCATTTCCTGTATAATTCCCTTTCTATTATCAACTGGATGGCGATCCGCAGTGACCAGACAGAGATCAGCAGGGTAACACTGGCTTTGTCCAGGCTTTCATCGTACCGCTCTTAGCAAAGGCAAGGAGATGGTTACTGTTGAAAGCTGTATCCCGAATATTGAGGCATATCTGGAGATCCAGCTGGTTATGCATGACAATGATTTCAGAATAGAATGGAAGATCGATCCTGATGTAAAAGGGGAGATCGTTCCCAAGCTGCTGCTTCAGCCTGTGGTAGAGAATGCGCTGGAGCATGGTCTTGATGTAAAGGAAGAAGGAGAAAAGATCCTGAAACTTTCCTTTGTACAGGATGGAAATGATGTTCTTATGATGGTAGAAGATAATGGAGCAGGTATGGATCAGGCAGAAGCAGAGACCCTGGTCACATATCAGGCTGTAGGATATGGCCTGAAAAATGTAAATGACCGTATCTGTCTCTTGTATGGAGAGGATCATAAGATCCGTATTTATAGTAAGAAAGGCGAAGGAACCCGGGTGGAGATGCGGATTCCGAAGGGAGTTTTACAAAGTGAGAAACAGTAAGAAAGTCTTTGCTGCCATTGCTGCAGCGAGTGTAGTTTTGGCATTTTCAGGCTGTGCAGGTGGTTCTGAAATAAAAGAAAAGTCCGAAAAGTCAGCAGCAGATGTGGAAGAAGAATGGAAAAAAGCTGCAACCACACCTTATGGGAAATATCCGGAGAAGGTTACGTATACGCTGGCTCAGATGAACGGTGCCAGTAATTCCAATCTGCCTTCAGGGGATACTTATGAGGACAATGAATATACCAGATATTTGAAAAAGATGTTGAATATTCAGAACGAGAATGTTTACATGGAGAGAGAGGATCGGTACAATGAAGGAGTCAATGTACTGGTTCAGGATCGTAATATTCCGGACGTTATGGTAGTGGATGACCGGGAAACACTGAATTATTTAGTTGAAAATGATATGATCGAAGATCTTTCCCAGGTATATGAGTCCTGTGCCACGGACAGGATCAAGGAAATGTATGACAGTTATGGCCCTGCACTTCTTGCATCCGGTACTTATGACGGGAAGCTGATGGCATTGCCTGAGACTGTGATCGATCATGGTCCTTGTTTCTTGTGGCTTAGAAGGGACTGGATCAATCAGCTGGGGCTTGAGGAGCCTGAAAGTTTGGAAGATGCATTTAACATTATTGAAGCTTTTGTAGAGAATCGGATGGGAACGGAGGAAGGAGAAGATCCTATTGGTCTGATTTGTGACAACGTTTTTGTAGGTTCCACCAGCGCCAATTATTCCATAGATCCTATTTTTGATCTGTTTGGAGCCCATCCAAGGAAATGGCAGATTTGCAGTGACGGACAGATCATTTATGGGTCTCTTACTGCATCCACCAAGAAAGCCATTTCCTATATTCATAATCTGTATGAAAGAGGGATCATTGACAAGAATTTTGCATTAAGAGAGCAGAATAATCTGCGGGATCTGGTGGTAGAAGGAAAATGCGGCGCTTTCTTTGGATTGTGGTGGACCCCTAATAATCCCTTAATGGATGAAGTGATGAACAATCCGGATTCTGACTGGGAGCCATATTATCTGGTGCACAGGGATGAGGATTATGGAACAGACTTTTATAATTCTTTCAGCGACAATAAATATGTGGTGGTCAGAAAAGGATATGAGCATCCGGAGATCGTTATGAAGATCGTCAGCGTACTGTTTGACTATAGCAGATATGATGCGGATGATGCAGATGAAGTGAATGGATATTTTGCATTGAATGTAGATCCTACCGCAAGGCCGCTTGTGATCAATGTGGATTATTATGATGCTACTTATATAGCTACTAAGGATATCCGTAAGGCGATGAATCGTGAGATCACAGAGGACAAGCTTTCCGCACTGGAGGAGTCTTATTATACGGCATGTACCAATTATCTTACCAACTACATGAAAGGGGAAGCAGTAAATGCAGAGGACTGGGCTGCGTACAAATCCAGGATCTCGGCGATCGGCCTTTTGGTAGATCACGGTTATGAGCCGCCTACGATCCAGTATCTGGCAGGATCGGATGGAGAAGTTCCCCAGACCCTGCAGAATCTGGAAAAAAATGCCTTTATCCAGATGGTTATGGGAAATCAGCCTATGGATTATTTTGAAACCTTTGTGGAAGAGTGGCTGGATCAGGGAGGACGGGAATTATCCCGGACGATCCAGCAGGAAAACCAAAAGTAATCAGTAATGGATTGATTTGGATACAGTAAAATAACCTTTGACAGATTATTATAAATTTGCCAATGATTATTTTACTGTATCTTTTTATTTATATGCGAAAACGCTTGCAATTGTTACCGGCATCATGTAGTATAGCAGATACTATGGGTGAGGAGGAAATGAGATGGAAGGAACCAGGATGAGGATGAGCTTCCGGCAAAAGTTCATCGGTGATAAAGCCTTTTATAAAATGGTTTTGGCTGTAGCGGTGCCTATTATGATCCAGAATGGGATCACGAATTTTGTGAGTATGCTGGATAATATTATGATCGGCCGGGTAGGGACGGAGCCGATGTCAGGGGCAGCGATTGTGAATCAGCTGCTCTTTGTTTATAATTTGTGCATTTTTGGCGGTGTTTCCGGAGCTGGTATATTTACGGCTCAATATTTTGGACAGAAAGACCATGAGGGTGTACGGCAGACATTCCGGTATAAGCTGTGGCTGGCGATGGGATTGACTGTGATTACATTTTGTCTTTTTATCACCTGCGGCAGTTCCCTGATCGGTATGTACCTGAATGGAGAGGGGACAGCCCAGGCGCTGGCAGCAACCAAGGGATATGGTCTTGATTATCTTAGGATCATGCTTTTCGGACTTCCTGCTTTTATGCTTGTACAGATATATTCCAGTACACTTCGTGAATGCGGTGAGACAGTGCTGCCTATGAAAGCCGGTGTAACTGCAGTCGTTGTGAATCTTGTATTTAATTATTTTCTGATCTATGGTAAATTTTTCTTCCCCAAACTGGGGGTAGAGGGAGCAGCCATTGCTACCGTACTATCCAGGATACTGTGGAGGTTGTCATTGTGATCGGATGGACTCATACACATCATGAGAGAGCGCCTTTTGCAAAAGGTCTGTACAGTACACTGAAAGTGCCTGCTGTTCTTACTAAGAAGATCCTGATCAAGGGAACACCACTTCTTCTGAATGAAACCTTGTGGGCGGGCGCAATGGCTATGCTGGCGCAATGTTATTCTGTGAGAGGACTGAATGTGGTGGCTGCCAGAATATCTCCAATACAATAAATAATGTATTTAACATTGTATTTATTGCTCTGGGAGATTCAGTCGCCATTGTAGTAGGACAGCTTCTGGGAGCCGGGGATATGAAAAAAGCCAGGGATACAGACAACAAGATGATCGCTTTTTCTGTATTCTGCTGTACCGGGGTTGCCCTTTTAATGCTGGTGCTGGCTCCGTTTTTTCCAAGGCTTTATAATACGAACCAGGAAGCAAGGGGGCTGGCTGTACAGTTTATTATGGTAATGGCTGTATTTATGCCTGCCAATGCCTTTTTGCATGCAGCCTATTTTACGCTGCGTTCCGGTGGTAAGACCATCATCACTTTCTTTTTTGACAGTGTATTTGTATGGTGTATTAGTGTGCCGATCGCTTATGTGCTCAGCCGGTATACCCAGCTGCCTATCATCGGGATTTTTGCAGCAGTGCAGAGTGCGGATCTGCTGAAGTGTGTAGTAGGATATACACTTGTGAAAAAAGGAGTCTGGCTGCAGAATATTGTTTCATAACAGGTGTATTTTTATTGCTTCATGACAGGTATTTTTTTCTTGACAGAAGAATATGCTTGATGTAATATTATCTAAATCTCTTTGCACTGCATTACGTCTCTTATTTAGAAACAGAATGCGAGATCAACAGTACAAACTGAGCAGGCGATGCCGATTCTAGCGGCATGGGCGCCGGGCTGCGTAAAGCGGCAGCGGATGTGAGACTTATTGCACATCTGTGGGACAGTGTATGTTCCGCAGGTGTGTTTTTTATTTAAAAGAATGACAGATCTGTGGATGCGCTGCGTGGTTTAATGTATGTGCCATAACGAGAGACCATATTGTATTGTTTAGGAGGTCTTATTATGGAACAGGAAAACAAAGAAAACGGAAGCCAAACTCAGCAGAAGATTGCTATGAGAGTTTCCGGAGTAAGTATTACAGTGAATCTGGTTTTATCCTTGTTTAAACTTCTTGCAGGTATTCTGGCTCATTCAGGAGCTATGCTTTCAGATGCAGTACATTCTGCATCTGATGTGATCAGTATCCATCGTGGTGATCATTGGAGTGAAGCTTTCCGGCAAGAAGTCAGATGCAGAGCATCAGTACGGCCATGAAAGGCTGGAATGTGTGTCTGCGATCATTCTGGCAGGATTGCTTTTTGTCACAGGTGTGGGGATCGGCATGAGTGGGATAAAGAGCATCCTTGCAGGTTCCAAAGGGCAGAAGATCATGGAACCGGGACTTCTTGCCCTGATAGCTGCAGTTGTTTCCATAGCGACGAAGGAGTGGATGTTCTGGTATACCAGAGCAGCGGCGAAGAAGATAAGTTCCGGTGCATTGATGGCAGATGCATGGCATCATCGTTCCGATGCCCTGTCTTCTGTTGGATCTTTTGTTGGTATTCTAGGCGCAAGGCTGGGATGTCCCATTATGGATCCTGTTGCCAGCGTGGTGATCTGTATTTTCATTTTGAAAGCAGCAATTGATATTTTTAAGGATGCAATAGACAGGATGGTAGATCATTCCTGTGATGAGGAGACGGAAGACAAGATGCGTCAGGCTGTTTTGGAAGTACCAGGAGTAAGAGGGGTAGATGTTCTTCAGACCAGGCTCTTTGGATCAAAAATATATGTGGATCTGGAGATCTCCGCAGATGGGCAGCAAAGCCTGAATGATGCCCATGCCATTGCAGAAAGAGTACATCATATGATCGAGAATACCTTCCAGGATGTAAAACACTGTATGGTACACGTAAACCCATATACAGGTAAATAAATAACAGATAACCAAAATAAATAACTAAAACAAATAACAAAATAACCATTGAAAAAGCTGCAGAACTGATAATGCTCAGTTTAACTACACTTTGTTCAATGGTTATTTTATTTCATTCTCTTATTCTGATTTTATTCTAATTTCAGGCCGCAGATCCTGCAGTCCCGGGTTCCTACAACCATATAATTATTGTATATAGCTGGTGATGCCTCGATGGCTCCACTGGAAATCTCATTTTCATCCAGAAGCTTCCCGGACTTTCCGTCCAGAAGATAAGCCTTTCCACCACAACTGCAATAAAGCACCTTACCTGAACCATCGGAATTGTATACACATACAGGAGAAGACCAGGCATAATATGCTTTATGTTCCCACTTGATTTCACCGGTCTTTTTGTCAAGACAAGCCAGTACACCATCATACTGAGCACCGGTTTTGGCTACGGTCACATAAATATAGTCAGACAGCTTCTTCTTTCCTAAAGCAATGGTTGATTGCACACCACCGGATACACCGTCATCAGAGTAACATTCATAGGAAGTTTTCCA
>NZ_JAYFUY010000097.1:0-16724 GCF_059933065.1 Blautia sp. HA3515
AATATATTCGTTCAGCCGGAAGATCCTGATGCAGGGATGATTATTGAGTTGAAGTATGCACAGACATTTGATGGTTTGGAAAAAGCATGTGAAAGGGCAATGAGTCAGATACGGGAGCGACGTTATGATGAACGTCTTCGTAACGAGGACAGAAATAATATACTGGCATATGGGATTGCTTTCTGTAAAAAGAAGTGCAAAGTGATCGTTGAAAGAATGTAAAGATTCATGTAACAATGATTGTGAGAAAATGGAGAAGAGAAACTATGATTTGAGGGGGCTTGTCGGCCCCCTCAAATTTATGCCCAGTCGTTTTGGACTTCATTTAATTTTTCGTTAAGTAACTTTTCAAGATTAACAAAAGCAGGCAGGAAGCTGTCACGAATAAGGAGAATCAGTTCATCAACTTCCTCTTCGTTATATATATGGACAGATGTGTTGCGCTTTTTTAACATGAGTATCCATACTGCTGAGTCATTTAAAAAACCGATCTTATAAGCAAGCTGTAAAATTTCTCGTGGAGATCCGGTGGCTGCACCTTCTACGCCATGTATTTTCATTATTTCCTGCAATGCCTTCCAGGCCAGTTCAAAAGTAAGATTAAACTGACCAATAATGCCTGTTCTGTAAATATCATTTGTTTCTGCAAACTTAAAATCAGCATTTTTCAGTATAGACAGGCAGTTTGAAAAATTATCAAGCTTTTTCATAAATGACAACACCATCCCTTTTTATTTCTTTATTTAGTTTATCTGAAATTGGCAAATCTGCCTGTACAATATCAAACATTAATAGAGAATTGATTTTTTCTTTCACGTCCCAATAAAAGCTGTCAAAATCTCCACCGTATACTGCAATATCGATATCGCTTCTTTTGGTGTTAGTACCTCGTGCACGGGAACCAAATAATATAATTCTTGTGACGGAATACTTTCGGGCATAAAAAGAAAGCTCTCTTAAAACCCGATCCGGAAGATCATATCCCATTTTCAGTGACCTCCATGTCTGATGTAGAATAAGAAATTGTAGTCAGGATTTTCTATAGAATAGCATATTTGAAAATAATTAACAAGCATGGTAATCCAATCTCGGATTTGGCAATGTGTATTTTACTGTATCGTGCCAATCCTGAATGACTATATAACAGGTGGTACCGGAATAAAGGCTATGATTTTACCATTACTTCATCTACAGCCTATGATCATAAATGGATCCGGGGAAGGAACATTTTTGATTCCATTGACCGGATCGTGGATGAACTTTTTGAAAACTATCTTTCCAGGCCAAATGTGCGTCAGCCGATCCTGACCCAGTATTGTGATGGCCGGAAGGTAGAGTGCCAGAGCCGTGGGCGGATGACGCAATGGGGGAGCAAGGCTCTGGGTGACAGAGGATATTCCGCCATAGAAATCCTCAGATATTTTTATGGGAATGATATGTATATCAATGTAGCCGAGGAAATCTCAGGAGTTCCTGCCTCGTGGCCAGGGTACGATCTGGATATTGGTGCGTCCGGAAGTAAGGTGCTGCAGATCCAGGAACAGTTAAATGCCATCAGCCAGGCATATCCTGCACTTCCAAGGGTAAATGAGGACGGAATCTATGGACCGCTAACAAAGGCTTCTGTGCGGAAGTTTCAGAACATTTTCGGCCTTCCGGAAACCGGAGTTGTGGACTACAGTACCTGGTACAAAATCCAGGAAATCTATGTTGGTGTCACCCGGATCGCAGAACTTCAGTAAACAGATAATCTGCTGGGATGTACAAAAATAATGAATCAATAATATGTGCGTTTACTATTTTTATTTGCAAAAAATGGTGATACAATATACGCAAACATAAAAAGGACATGAGAGTACAAATGATGAAAAAACTGAGAAACGGATTATTGATATTTTTATTCTTTCTGCTTATTCCGCAAATGGTGTGGGCCGGAGATATGCAGGTGCATTTTCTGGATGTAGGTCAGGGTCTGTCCATATTGGTGCAGTCAGAAGGAGAGAATCTTCTTTATGATGGCGGTGGCAGGGATGCTTCCAGTTATGTGGTTTCCTATCTGCAAGATCAGGGAGTGCAGCAGTTGGATTATATGATCGCATCACATTATGATGCAGATCACATCAGCGGGCTGGTAGGCTGTCTTAGCAGCTTTCCAGTAGAGAACCTGATAGGACCGGATTATGTGCATGATTCCCAGCTGTACACTTCCTTTATGGGTAAAGCAAAACAGATGGGATTAAAGATGCAGCATCCATCTGTTGGGGATGTGTATCCTGTTGGCAGTGGGACTTTTACTGTGCTGGCGCCGCAAAATGCCAGTGATCAGGACAGTAATAACAGTTCTGTTGTGATCCGGCTGGATAATGGAGAAGACAGTTTTTTATTTACCGGAGATGCGGAGCATGGCAGCGAGGAACAGATGGTGGCAGCCGGGCTTGACTTGGAATGCACAGTACTGCAGGTAGGCCATCACGGTTCAGCCAGTTCCACAAGCTGGGATCTTCTTCAGGCAGCAGTGCCTGAATATGCAGTAGTCAGCTGCGGCAGTGGGAACAGTTATGGACATCCGGATGCAGATACCATGGAAAAACTGCAGTCTATGGGGATCCAGGTATTGCGTACGGATAAACAGGGGACAGTGACAGCGTACTCCACAGGAAACGGGATCACTTGGGATGTTTCTCCTTGCGATGATTACACACCTGGGAATCCGGACGATACCGGCACAATGGCAGGCGATGCAGGTGTTGCTGCATATACGTATACACAGGGAGCAACCGAAAACAGCCAGAGCACTGATGCAGATATACAGGATCTGGGGGATGGGAACTTTGATCAGGATACAGAAGCAGAGCAGCAGGTCTGGATCTCTGCAACTGGAAGCAAGTATCACAGCAGACCGGACTGTGGGAACATGAATCCTTCCAAGGCAGTGGAAATGCCGGTGGATCAGGCTGTGGCACAGGGGTATGAGGCCTGCAAAAAATGCTGGTGACAGCCACCTGGTGTGAAAGCAGTTCAAGTCGAGCAGCCGCGAGACTTGGCGCGTGATTCTGGTCAGCGTAAGCTGACATATTCTTTACAGAATCACTGCGCATCTACAAAAATTTTGTAAAAGAAATTGTAAAAAAAATTCTGAAAAACATCTTGACTTCTGAAAAATGATTTGCTATAATTCTACCTGTTGCGAGGGCGAAAGATAAAAAGCCCATGAAATGCAGCATGCGGAAGTGTCGGAACTGGCAGACGAGCAAGACTAAGGATCTTGTAAGCATTGCGCTTGTGTGGGTTCAAGTCCCATCTTCCGCATTAAGATTTGAGAAACCTTTTGATGTAAAGGTTTCTTTTTTTATGCATTTCTTCTTTTTTTAATGGAGAAAATCTGTTATACTTAATAAGTATGACAAAAAGCAGGAAATTTAACTGGTATATATCAGAGGTAAGGTGACTCCACCTCGATAGATGGTGGGAAACAAATGACCATCCGTGATGGGAGTCAATTGTATACCTGAATAAAAATGGTGGTGTAGAATATTTGAAAGAACAGACAAGAGTAACATTCACAAAGGAGGAACTGGCTGCTAAAGTAAAGGTTCCTGCGATTGTAGAACAGGATTTAAAAAGGATCATCAGCGACCGTCTGGAGCAGTGCGGATTGTATTACCGGGTTTTTTCACGTACAAAGACGGCTGCATCCATGGCACATAAATTTGAATTAAAGGATTATAGTGCTGAGGATAAGAAGCTGCAGGATCTGGTAGGAGTAAGGATCAACCTTTATTTTGATGATGATGTGGAGATTTGCCAGAATATTGTTGAGAACACTTTTGATGTAGAGGGATGGTCCACATCAGAGCGCAGCGAAGAAGAGTTTAAGCCAACCAAGCTGAACGGGGTATGTAAGCTGCCTGAGTATCTCAGGTCTGAGATTTCCCCGGAAACATGGGACATGTGTATTGATGACACATTTGAGATCCAGATCAAAACCATGTTTTTTGAAGGATGGCATGAGATCGAGCATGATATGCGTTACAAGGGGGAGGAGCTTTGGCACAATTACAAGGGATTTTCCAGATACTTTAACAGTATCCTGGCTACATTGGAGCTGTGTGACAAATCCATGGTCACTTTATTTGAGGATCTGGGACATTCTCTTTATAAGTCAGGCAGATGGAGCGATATGATCAAAAGCCATTTCCGCCTGAAGCTTGGAGAAGGAACTCTTTATCCGGAGGTTGCCAGCCTTTTAGATGAGGATAAAGACAAACAGGTAGATAATCTGGCAAAACGAATTTACAAAACCAGTAAACAGACTTTGGTGGAACAGCTTTTAAAACGTCCCAAGAAGACGCCTATTAATGTAAATACCATTATTGCATTGTTAAATGACAGCCAGTTTCACGACAGCCGGCTGACAGCGATCTTTAAGGAACGAGACGTATACAATGACGGCCGTGAGGAGATCCCAGGTGAGTCCAGGCATTATGAGATGAAGCCATTGATCCGTTATAATGTTTTCCAGATGAATACACGGGTGGATGGAAGCCGGATCAAGGATTCTTCTGCCTGTGATGCTGCCTCTATTTTTAAAAGATCGGCAGATATTATTTATCAGTGGATCGTAGAGAAGTATGGCGGCCTGTTTAAGAGCATGCCAAGGGAAACAGTGACCTTTCACGCAGATATCCTGGCTTACCATGTGGCTGTGAACTACAACCCGGAAGAACTTCGGATGAACATGCATGTGCGCCATATGGATCTGGAGGTGGGCGGCCGTATCTGGTATTCAGAAGCCGGCCTGGAAGTGAAAGATGGACAGGTGCTGCTGAAAGTCTGCAATGGATATGCAGATCCGCAAAGAGAGCATTCCGCCCAGGAACCAGGGGTGGTATTCTTCAGCTACCCCGGATATTATAAGTCTATTGTAGATGAGGTGGGGATCATCAGCGGGATTTCCTGCTCCAACCGGCGCAGGATCTTAAAGGAGGATCAGTTTTCCGTGCTGGCAGCAGCACTTAAGGATCCAAAGAGGATGTTTCCAGTAGTGCTGGTTATTTCCAGAAGCACACCGGATGGTATGATGGATGAGGATTGGCTGGGGCAGTTCCGTGTATCGGATTTTACAAGGACTGTATGGCGGTATGCCCATGTATTTACCTGTCACGAAAGCACAGGTAAGAAGTTTCTTCATGTTGCAGGAGTTGATCCAAGACAGATCGAGGATATTCCCAGATTATATATTTTCTGGCCAGGGAAAGAGATCGATGATTATGGACCGGAGGATGTGGAGAACTGCAGCTTTGGCCGTCACCTGGAGGCAAGGGGAGACGCCCGTACCTATGATATTGTAAGAGGAGGACAGGCATTTTACCATAAGATCGTTACAGATCTGAGAGAATGGAATGTGTCTGCAGATATGTGGGAAGGATTTAAGCTGGAGATCCTTACTGAGATTCCTAAATAAAAATCCCAAACAAAATCAAAAATAAAATCCAAAATAAAGTCTAAAATGAAACCCAAAATATAATCCCTGTGGAACACGGCTTTTTTAAATGTTCCACAGGGATTTCTTTTCTTAAGGACAAAAAAAGAAACCTCTCTGATGAAAGGTTTCTCAAATCTTAATGCGGAAGATGGGACTTGAACCCACACAAGCGCAATGCTTACAAGATCCTTAGTCTTGCTCGTCTGCCAGTTCCGACACTTCCGCATGCTGCATTTCATGGGCTTTTTGTCTCTCGCCCTCGCAACAAAACGTAGTATATCAAAAGCCCTATGGAAAGTCAACAGCTTTTTTGAAAAAATAAAATAATTTTCAAGATTTTTTTGAAAAAAAGAGGAATTTGCAATTTTGTGTAGAATATAATTAATAAGAGGTTTGTCTCAGTTGATCCGGCAGGCGGTATGTGCTGCCGGGCGCATGGTTGTTCTGTGGAGGAAATTGGATGAATATCAGAGAGAGCATGGAACAAAGAGAACGGGAGCTTTTAAGCCCTTATGCTGCTTTAAGCGGTGATTCCAGGGGGCGTGGCAGACCGGAAGAAGAATGTGATGTGAGGACCGTTTATCAAAGAGACAGGGACCGGATCCTGCACTGCAAGGCTTTCCGCAGGATGAAGGATAAGACGCAGGTTTTTCTTGCACCACAGGGAGATCATTACAGGAACAGGCTTACCCATACTCTGGAGGTATCGCAGATCGCACGTACCATTGCAAAGGCATTGCGGCTGAATGAGGATCTGGTGGAGGCCATTGCCCTGGGGCATGATCTGGGTCATACACCTTTCGGCCATGCAGGCGAGCGTGCACTAAACCAGGTACATCCGGGAGGCTTTGAGCATTGCAGCCAGAGTCTTCGGGTGGTAGAGCTTCTGGAGAAAAATGGGGAAGGACTGAATCTGACCTGGGAGACCAGGGACGGGATCCTGAATCATCGTACCAGCGGTCATCCTTCCACACTGGAGGGACAGGTGGTGCGCTTTGCTGATAAGATCGCCTATATCCATCATGATATGGATGATGCCCAAAGGGCAGGGATCCTGACAGAGGATGATCTGCCGGTTACACTTAGGATGTTTCTTGGGTATACCACACGTGAGAGGCTGAACACCTTTGTACATGATATTATTGAGAACAGCCTGGACCGTCCGGCGATCAGTATGTCGCCTCAGGTACAGGAGGCAATGATGGATCTTCGCAGCATTATGTTCCAGGATGTTTACCTGAATCCTGTAGCAAAGAAAGAAGAATCCAAGGCAATCAAGATGCTTACTGAATTATATCAGTATTATACAGAACATCCGGAAGCTATGTCCGGAGAATACAGGGAACTGATCAATAGGAAGCAGGAGTCTGTGGCTCAGGCTGTATGCGATTATCTTGCAGGGATGACAGACCAGTATTCCATGGAAAAGTTCCGGGAAATATATATTCCGAAAGCATGGGAAGTATATTAGAGGAGGATGCACATGCGATATTCTGACGATATTATTGAAGAAGTCAGGATGAAAAATGATATTGTGGATGTGGTTTCACAATATGTGAAGCTTACCAGGAGAGGCAGCTCCTATTTTGGGCTGTGTCCATTCCACAATGAGAAAACGCCTTCCTTTTCTGTTACCCCATCCAAGCAGATGTATTACTGCTTTGGCTGTGGTGCAGGAGGAAACGTATTTAATTTTGTAATGGAATATGAGAATTATTCCTTTGGTGAGGCTCTTTCCCATCTAGCAGACCGGGCGGGGGTACAGCTTCCAAGGATCAGAATATCCCAGCGAAGCCAGGGAAAAGGCAAAGCAGCGGGAGACTCTTCTTGAGATCAACCGGCAGGCTGCCCAGTATTTTTATTATCAGCTTCGCAGAGAAAGCGGGCAGATCGGTTATCGATATCTTACAGACAGAGGATTAAGTGATGAGACCATCCGGAAATTTGGCCTTGGGTACTCGGACAAGTTCAGCGATGACCTTTACAAATTTCTGAAAGGCAAGGGCTATGGTGACGATCAGCTGCGGGACAGCGGTTTGTTTAATGTGGATGAACGTCATGGGATGTATGACAAATTCTGGAACCGGGTTATTTTCCCGATTATGGATGTGAATAACCGGGTGATCGGTTTCAGGCGGCAGGGTCATGGGAGAAGGAAAGCCCAAGTACCTGAATTCCCCGGAGACAAAGATCTTTGACAAAAGCCGTAACCTGTATGGGCTGAATGTGGCCCGTACATCCAGAAAGCCATATCTGATCCTGTGCGAAGGTTATATGGATGTGATCTCTATGCATCAGGCAGGCTTTACCTAACGCAGTGGCGTCCCTAGGAACCTCGCTTGACTTCCGGGCACGCCAGCCTTCTGAAGCGATACACCCAGGAGGTACTGCTTTTGTATGACAGTGATGAGGCAGGAGTGAAGGCAGCACTACGTGCCATTCCCATACTGCGGGAAGCGGGGATCAATTCCAGAGTTGTGGATCTGAAGCCCCACAAGGATCCAGATGAATTTATCAAGACAGAAGGAGCAGAGGCCTTTTTGCAGAGGTTGGATCAGGCAAAAGACAGCTTCATGTTCCGGGTGAGCGTATCAGAGAAGGATTTCCCTATGGAGGAGCCGCAGGGACAGAATCGTTTCTTTGAACGCTGTGCACGGCTTCTTCTGGAATTATCGGATGAGCTTGAGCGGAATCTTTACATAGAAGCCATTGTCAGGCAGTATCACAGGTATGGGATCAGCGTGGAGGATCTTCGCAAAAGAGTAAATACCCTGGCTATGAAGGGAACGCCTATAGAGCAGCGGCAGCAGCCAAAGACTGTGGAAGCCCGTCAGGCACAGAAGAAGGAATCTGCAGCAGATAAGGCTCAGAAGCTGATGCTGACCTGGCTTGTAACTTATCCGGGGATTTTTGATACAGTGGAGAAATATCTGTCACCAGGGGATTTTATCGTTCCTTTATATCATGAAGTGGCAGAAATGCTTTTTGAACAGCATGCCCAGGGAGATGTGAATCCGGCACGGCTTCTGAACAGCTTTACTGACAGCGAAGAGCAGCGGGAGGTGGCATCGCTTTTTAATGCAACCATCCATCTGGAAACAGTGGAAGAGCAGGAACGGGCATTTAGCGACACCCTGATCCGTATTAAGCAGGGTAGCCTTGCAGAGAAAAAATAAAAACTGGGATCCTACAGACATGGCCGGGCTGCAAGAGCTTGTAAAGGCCAAGAAGGAACTGGAGGATCTGGGAAGAAAAAAGACAGCAGCTGCATATTTCCTTTGAATAAGGATAAAATATAAACACTATATGGAGGTTAAAACACCTATGGAAATGAATATGGGCAAATTCAGCGAGAAACTTGTAGAGCTTCTGGAACTTGCAAAAAAGAAAAAAAATGTGCTGGAATATCAGGAGATCAGTGACTTTTTCAAAGACCAGCCACTGGATGTGGATCAGATGGAAAAGGTTTTTGATTTTCTGGAGGCCAGCGGTGTAGATGTTCTCCGTATCACTGGAAACAGCGGAGAGGACATGATCCTGGATGACGATGTGGATATTGACGGCCTGGATGATGAAGAAGAAGTGGAACTGGATAAGATCGATCTTTCCGTACCTGAAGGGGTCAGCATTGAGGATCCGGTCCGCATGTATCTGAAAGAGATCGGCAAAGTGCCTCTTCTTACAGCAGAAGAGGAGATCGAACTGGCAAAAAGAATGGAACAGGGAGATGAGGAAGCCAAGAAAAGACTGGCAGAGGCTAACCTGCGTCTGGTGGTCAGTATTGCAAAGCGTTATGTAGGCCGGGGAATGCTGTTTCTTGACCTGATCCAGGAGGGAAATCTTGGACTGATCAAGGCAGTTGAGAAATTTGATTACAGAAAAGGCTATAAGTTCAGTACGTATGCTACATGGTGGATCCGTCAGGCGATCACCAGAGCCATTGCAGACCAGGCAAGAACCATCCGTATCCCTGTTCACATGGTAGAGACCATTAACAAGCTGATCCGTGTTTCCAGACAGCTGCTTCAGGAGCTGGGACGGGAACCTGCCCCGGAAGAGATCGCAGACGAGATGGACATGTCTGTAGAACGGGTGCGTGAGATCCTGAAGATTTCCCAGGAACCAGTATCTTTGGAGACACCCATCGGTGAGGAAGAGGACAGTCATCTGGGTGATTTTATCCAGGATGATAATGTACCTGTTCCTGCAGATGCAGCAGCCTTCACCCTTCTTAAGGAGCAGCTGGTTGAAGTTCTGGGAACCCTTACCGAAAGAGAGCAGAAGGTGCTCAGACTTCGTTTTGGATTGGATGACGGCCGTGCAAGAACATTGGAAGAGGTTGGCAAGGAGTTTAATGTTACCAGAGAGCGTATCCGCCAGATTGAGGCAAAGGCCCTCAGAAAGCTTCGCCACCCAAGCCGCAGCCGTAAATTAAAAGATTATTTGGATTGATCAGGAGAAGCGTATGCAGTTGTCTTTACGTTTGGCTGCCATCAGTAAAATGGTGCATGGCGGCAACCGGCTGGTAGATGTGGGCTGTGATCATGGATATCTGCCGGTGTACCTGGTTTTGAATAAAAAGATCCCTTCTGCGATTGCAATGGATGTGAGGAAAGGCCCGCTGCTTCGGGCAAAGGAGCATGTGCAGCAGTACGGGGTTTCAGATTACATAGAACTTCGTCTTTCTGATGGCTTGTCTGCACTGAAGGCCGGAGAGGGAGATACCCTGGTGATCGCAGGAATGGGAGGCCCTTTGATGGAACGGATCCTGACAGAAGGAAAGCAGGTGCTGGATTCTTTCCAGGAACTGATCCTGCAGCCTCAGTCGGATGTGTGCCATTTCCGGCATTTTATCCGGGAACAGGGCTGGGAGATCCTGGGAAGAGGAGCTGATCCTTGAGGATGGCAAATTTTATCCTATGATGCGTGTGACCAGGAGCATAGAAGGATGTGTTCCCTGGACAAAGGAAGAAGAAGCCTTTGGGAAATTTCTTTTAGAAGCCAGGCATCCGGTGCTTAAGCTTTATTTGCAAAGGGAGCTTGGGATCCGTAAGAAGATCCTGGAAAAGCTGGCGGATGCAGGAGAAGGCGCCAGGGAGCGAAAAGCAGAGGTAGAGGAGGAACAGCAGCTTTTAATGGCTGCGCTTACAAGATATGAAAGCATGTGAACTGACGGACTGGCTGGAGAAGGAGTTTCCTTCTTCGGCAGCAGAGGACTGGGATAATGTAGGTCTTTTGGTGGGAGATGATCAGAAAGAGATTTCTCATATTTTTCTTGCGCTGGATCTTACAGACCGTGTGCTGGAGGAAGCAGTTTCCTGTGGCGCAGATATGATCATTACTCATCATCCTATGATATTTTCGGGTCTGAAAAAGATCAATACCCATGATTTTACAGGCAGAAAGGTGATCCGGCTGATCCTGGAAGATATTCCTTATTATGCCATGCATACCAATTATGATATTCTTGGAATGGCAGATCTAAGTGCAGAATATATTGGTATTTCACAGACCAGCGTTTTGTCTGTGACGGAGGACGGCCCGGAAGGGACACAGGGATTTGGAAGAGCAGGCAATCTGCCAAAAGAGATGAGTCTTGGAGAATACGCAGATTTTATCAAAGCATCTTTAAAGCTGAAGGATGTGAGAGTGTACGGAGATCTAAAGATGCCTGTAAAGCGGGCTGCTGTTTGCACAGGATCCGGAAAAAGCATGATTCCGGATGCACTGGCAGCAGGAGCAGATGTGTATGTGACCGGAGATATCGATCATCATACAGGGATCGATGCCCTGCAGGCGGGGCTGGCAGTGATCGATGCAGGTCATTATGGCACAGAGTACATTTTTATGGATGCCATGAAAAAAAGAATACAGGAAGTATTTGGCGGGCTGAAAGTAACATGTGCAAAGGTTCAGTGTCCCTATACCCTGATGGCAGATATGTGATACCATCAGCACGCCATAGAAATGGAGGTGCTATACATGGAGACAGTAAAAGTAACCATAAACGAAACTGTTAAGGAATATCCAAAGGAAATTTCCTATATGGATATTGTTAAGGAATACCCGGCAGATGAAAAAGCACCTGTGATCCTTGTGGTTTCCAATGGGGAAACTGAAAGAGCTTCACAAAAAAGTGAAAAGAGACTGCACCCTGCGCTTTGTCACAACCAGGGAAAATATCGGAAACCATGCATACAGGCGCAGCGCCTGCATGATCTTTCTGAAAGCAGTTTATGATGTAGCCGGTAAAGAAAATATAGAAAAGGCAGTGCTTCATTATTCCATTGGAGCAGGCTATTATTTTACCATTTCCGGCAAGCAGCAGGTGGATCAGCAGTTTCTGGATCAGGTAAAAACACGGATGCATCAGATTGTTGATGCAAATATACCGATCATGAAACGAAGCGTTGGAACAGATGAAGCCATTGAATTATTTCACAAACATGGCATGTATGATAAAGAGAAACTGTTCCGATATCGCCGTGTGTCCAAGGTGAACATCTACAGCATCGAGAATTTTGAAGATTATTATTACGGTTTTATGGCATGCAATACCGGATATATAAAGTATTTTGACCTGGTTTTATATAAAGAGGGTATGGTTCTTATGCTTCCGGAGGCAAAGACCCCGGATCAGATCCCGGAGTTTGTGCCAAAAGATAAGCTTTTTCAGGTACAGAAGACTTCCGAGGAGTGGGGAGACCGGCTTGATATTTCCACAGTTGGGGAACTGAATGACCAGATCGTTGTCAAAGGTCTGCGTCAGATCCTTTTGATCCAGGAGGCACTTCAGGAGTCCAAGATTTCTGAGATCGCAAGGCAGATCGCCGCTGCCGGAGATAAGAAGTTTGTAATGATCGCCGGACCTTCTTCTTCCGGAAAGACTACGTTTTCCCACAGGCTTTCCATACAGCTTTCTGCACATGGGCTGAACCCTCATCCTATTGCTGTAGATAATTATTTTTGTAAACAGAGAGAATACTCCTGTAGATGAATTCGGGGAAAAGAATTATGAATGTCTGGAAGCCCTTGATGTAGAGCAGTTTAACAAAGACATGCTTGCATTGCTTGCAGGAAAGCGGGTAGAAATGCCTGTGTTCAATTTCAAAACAGGGCAGAGAGAGTATAAAGGAGACTATCTGCAGCTTGGCAAAGGGGATATTCTGGTGATCGAGGGCATTCATGGATTAAATGACCGGTTAAGTTATGCGCTTCCATCAGAAAGCAAATTTAAGATCTATATCAGTGCACTGACTCAGCTGAATGTGGATGAGCATAACCGGATCGCCACCACTGACGGACGTCTGATCCGAAGGATCGTTCGGGATGCAAGAACCAGGGGCACTTCTGCAAAGGAGACAATTGCCAGATGGCCCTCTGTGCGTAGAGGAGAGGAGCAGAATATTTTTCCGTTCCAGGAAGGGGCGGATGTTATGTTTAACTCTGCTCTGATCTATGAACTGGCATGCCTGAAGGTTTATGTTGAGCCTCTTCTATTTGGCATTAAGAAAGGGGAGCCAGAATATCTGGAAGCCAACCGCTTGCTAAAGTTCCTGGACTATTTTGTGGCAGTGCCTAGTGAAGAGATCCCAAATAATTCCATCCTCAGGGAGTTTGTTGGCGGCAGCTGTTTTAATGTGTAAGTGATTTTGGGCTTTACACACAGAAAAAACGATGCTAGAATAGCATTTGCGTAAGCAGACCAGGTAATCGCGGCTGAACAGACGAAAGGGTTCAGACGAGGAAAGTCCGGGCTTCACAGGGCAGGATGCCGGATAACGTCCGGTGGAGGCAACTCCCAGACCAGTGCAACAGAAATAAACCGCCGGTTTTCCGGTAAGGGTGGAAAGGCAGTGTAAGAGACTACCGCCGGCCTGGTAACAGGACGGGCACATGTAAACTCCATTTGAAGCAAGGCCGAGAAGAAAGCGATACGGCTGCCCGTCGTGCTTTCAGGCGGGCCGCTTGAGCCATTCGGTAACGGATGGCCTAGATAGATGATTACCCAAGACATAACCCGGCTTATAGGTTTACTTACGCAGTAAAATAACAAATTATTTTTTAAATAGCAACAGCCCGCGGATCCATGGACACCGGGGCTGTAGTTTTATGGGGAGATCATTTTATTTATTTCTGTGTCCGGAACATTTCTCTTCACAGTACTTGCAGCGGTAGACTTCTTTTTCTTCCATCAGCCAGTACAAATACCTGGTCAAGCCCCTGCTCGATAGAAGTAATGCAGCGGGGATTCTTACAGCGGATCACATTTACCACCTGCTTCGGAAGACGAAGCTCTTTTTTCTGAACGATCTTCTCATCCTTGATGATATTAACTGTGATATTATGATCAATAAAACCAAGAATATCAAGATCAAGCTTCTCAATAGGGCATTCAACCTTGATGATGTCCTTTTTGCCCATTTTGTTGCTGCGGGCATTCTTGATGATCGCTACTGTACAGTCAAGCTTGTCAAGCTTCAGGTCATGGTAGATGGTCATTGCCTTTCCTGCTTTGATATGGTCTAATACGTAACCTTCACGAAGTGCACCTACATTTAACATGGTAATTCTACCTCCAGTAACGTGAGAATCAGAGCCATGCGGACATAAACGCCGTACTGGACCTGTTTGAAATAAGCTGCTCTTGGATCGGAGTCAACCTCCACTGCGATCTCATTTACTCGTGGAAGAGGATGAAGTATGTACATGTCTTCTTTGGCAAGCTCCAGCTTGGTCTTGTCCAGAATATAGAAGTCTTTCATGCGTACATAATCTTCTTCGTTGAAGAAACGCTCCTTCTGCACACGGGTCATATACAGGATATCCAACTCAGGAATAGCTTCCTCCAGACGTCTCGACCTCCTGGAACTCAATGTTATTCCGCTTCAGAACATCTTCGCGGATATAGCTTGGGATCCGCAGCTCTTCTGGGGAGATCAGGATAAATTTGACGTTTTTGTAACGCACCAGTGCCTCAATCAGAGAGTGTACAGTACGTCCGAATTTCAGATCGCCGCACAGACCGATGGTAAGGTTGTCAAGACGTCCATGAAGGGAACGAATGGTAAGCAGGTCAGTTAATGTCTGAGTGGGATGCTGATGACCGCCATCACCGGCGTTGATCACAGGGATGTTAGATGCAAGAGAAGCAACAAGAGGAGCTCCCTCTTTAGGATGACGCATCGCGCAGATATCTGCATAACAGGAAACAACCCTGATAGTATCAGCAACACTTTCGCCCTTGGATGCGGAACTGGAATCAGCGGATGAGAAACCAAGAACCTTGCCGCCAAGATTCATCATGGCTGCTTCAAAGCTTAATCGTGTACGTGTGCTTGGCTCATAAAAAAGAGTGGCAAGACGCTTGTCATCGCACGGATGTTGCATATTTCTTAGGATCCTTCTCAATATCGCTGGCCAGATCCAGAATTTTTTCAAGTTCTTCGGTGGACAGATCCAGCGGACTCATTAAATGTCTCATTTCATACCTCCATGTATGATTGTGATGTTGTAACAGACTTTTTTCAAAAATCCTTTCGGTCTATGATATAATACTTGGGTGATTTTTTCAAGATGATTTTGTAAGTATTTTTTCAAAAGAGAAGACCTGTGATAAACCAGCAATGGGGCATAATCCAGACGGATCAGTCCTTTGTACTGAAGAGGGGCATCATTGTAATTCCAGGGGCACATATGAAAATGCTTCAGAATGCTGCCGCTGGTAAACTCTGTAAAGAAAATTCCTGCTGTATATACAAGACCTCTGCAGACTGTTGGGATGCAGGAGATCCTTTGGTAGATGATCGGGATTACAGAGGCACAGCCATAAGAGGAAACATCAGCAGGGAGGTTTTTCCCATCATAGTGGTTTCGCCCTGTAAAAATGCATGAAGGCCTGTCCAGAAGATTTCCAGACACCAGCCTGTAAGTCCGCAAAAAAGAATAAAATTTTTTTATATCATCCAGTACCTATTTTACAATTATTTTACATGAAACTAGTATTGCCTGCCTTGAAAAATTAATACGTGTAGGATATAATAATATGAAATCTGGCCCGACCAATATCCATGCACCTGCTTATACAGGCGTGGCTGCTGTCCGGGACATTCATAATAAATTAGAGGAGCAGTAGAGATGGACTATGGTGAAAGCCGTGCATATATTAAGGATGCAGAGAGATATGGCAGTGTTCTCGGCCTTGATAATATGTATGAGATGATGAAACGTCTTGGTAATCCACAGGACAGCCTGAAGGTTATCCATGTGGCTGGTACCAACGGCAAAGGTATCTGTTATTGCATATCTGTATTCTGTCCTTGGAAAGGCAGGATATCGTGTAGGACGCTATGTTTCCCCAACCCTTTATTCTTATCGTGAGCGTCTTGAGATCTGTGGGGAGAGAATTACCTGTGAAGAATTTGCGGAGTGTGTGACTGAGATTTCGGAAGCTGATCCGGGAAATGACCAGGGAAGGCCTGCCTCATCCAACCCCTTTTGAAATTGAAACCGCTGCCGCTTTTTTATATTTTAAAAAAGAAAACTGTGATATTGTACTGCTGGAAGTAGGAATGGGCGGCGATCTGGATGCGACCAACATCATTAAACAGCCGGTACTGTCCATAATTGTTTCCATTAGTATGGATCACATGGGATTTCTTGGCAGCACCCTTAGGGAAATCGCAGAGAAAAAGGCAGGGATCATCAAAAAAAGGATGCCCTATGGTCACAGTGAAACAAAAACCGGAGGCAGAGGCAGCGCTTAAGGAAAGATGTGAAAAGATGGAGATTCCTTTTGTGTATGCAGACAGCAGTGAGGCACAGATCACGGAAGAAGGGATCTGGGGACAAAGCTTCTGGCTGAAGGGAGAGGAATACAGGATTTCCCCTGCAGGAGTTTATCAGAAAGAAAAACAGCGTGCTTGCATTAAAAGCTCTGGAGCTTTTGGAGGAACTTGGTTATCCTACCAGTCTGAAGGAGAGAAAGGAAGGGCTTCTATCAGCCAGCTGGAAGGCTGTTTTACAGTGATCCACAAGGATCCGCTGTTGATCGTGGACGGGGCACATAATCCGGGAGCCGCTGATATGATGGCAGAGACCATCCGGCATTACTTTATGGGGAAAAATGAAGGACAGAAGCTGATTTACATTATGGGCATGTTCAGAGATAAGGACTGCAGGAGCGTGCTTTCCAAAACACTTCCATTTGCACAGCAAGTGTTTACCATTCAGACTCCGG
>NZ_JAYFUY010000098.1:0-37681 GCF_059933065.1 Blautia sp. HA3515
TGGAGAAAAACCATATTGAACAGATGGAGAAGAATCTTCTTCGGGATTTTTCTGTTTCATCCAAAACTTTTCAGGATGCAGATCCCCAGGATCAGGAATTTCTCCGAAGGTTTTCCTTTATATGTGAATTAAGCTTTGACGTATACGTCAAAAAAATGATCATCGAAAAGCTGATCGACCAGATGGTCCCTGGTGATACCAAAAAAGAGCGTAAAAAATCTTCCAAAAAAACAGACGACTGAAACTGACAGTCGTCTGTTTTTACGTGGTACGTTTCCTGATCATATATATTGTCATCTAATATATTTCAGTTTTTATTCCTGCTCTTCTTTTGCTTTCATTCTGGCAAATACCATTTCATAACCGTCATTACCATAATTCAATGAACGATTCACACGGCTGATCGTAGCGGTGGATGCTCCTGTCTTCTCTGAAATGTCCAGGTATGTGCGCTTATCCATCAGCATCTTCGCCACCTCAAATCTCTGTGATAAGGATAAAAGCTCATTAATGGTACACACATCCTCAAACAATGTGTAGCATTCTTCCTCATCCTTCAAACACAGGATTGCCTCAAAAAGATGGTCAACTGCCTCTGTTCTGATATTTTTTCCCATAGTCTTACTCCTTTACAGCAACTGCAGCTGCATATGTTTTATTTCCATTCGTTCCCTTTTCCAATACATTACTGAATGGCATTATCTTTTATTATTTTAACACGCTAAACTGTGATAAGCAAGGGATTTTTCTGTAATTTCCCAGATATTCCTGTCCAGCTTACCTCTCCAGATACTGGCAAAGCAGTTCATAAGAACGATTCAGCACCAATTCCTTTGGAAAGTCCATTTCATTCAAAAGGCGTACTGCATACTCAAATCTGCCGATCAGTTCATCAAAATGAGCATCACTGTCTACCACAATAGGTACCTGATACTCCTTGCACAGCTTTAACATCTTACGGTCATTCTCCCATGCGATTCCTCTCTGCAGCCGGCAGGATCCAGAGAATGATTATTTAACTCCAGAACCTTGCCATAATCCTTGGCCGCCTGCACCACTGCCTGGTAATCCACTGGAAAACGTCCGTCATCCGGATGGCCGATAATGTCTACATATGGATTTTTGATCGTATTCAGGTAAGCCTGTGTATTCTCCTCCACTGTCCCAGGCTCTGTGCAGGCAATATGAAGGCTGGCGATCACAATATCCATAGAATTAAGCAGCTTATCTGACATGTCCAGGGTTCCCCGGCTGTCCATAATATTTACCTCACTTCCAAGAAAAAGCCGAATCCCATACATTTCTCTTGAAACGATCTTCAGATTATCAAAATAAAACCTGTGGCAGGTTCCCGGCAGCTTAGGCGCATGCTCCGTGATCCCCAGTGCTTTCAGTCCTTTATCTGCTGCTGCCCGTGCCATTTCACGGATCGTGTTGTAAGCATGTCCGCTGGCAATGGTATGTGTGTGCAGATCAGCTTCGAAATTGTATTCCATAATCTTCTCACTCCTCCTGATTTCCTGTCAGTCTTCATAGTATAACACATTTTTTCAGGAAAGCAAAACAAGGATACTGTCCAAAGACAATACCCTGTTTCGCGTCTCGAGAGAATATTATTTTAACAACTAATGCTTGAGAGACCTGTTTCTCTGCCCTTATTTTGCAATAAAGGACTTTCTCTTACTTACTACATCAAAGATAACTGCTGCCAGAAGCACCGCACCTTTAACAACCTTCTGCATATTCTGGTCAGTACCCATGATACTCATACCCTGGTTGATAATACCCATCAGCACAGCACCTGCAACAACTCCAGGTACAGTACCTGTTCCACCGTAAGCAGATGCACCACCGATAAAGCAGGAGCCAATCGCATCCATTTCATAGTTCTGTCCATATGTAGGCTGAGCAGATGTCATACGTGCTACTGTAAGAAGACCTGCAAGACCTGCAAGGAAGCCCATATTTGCATAAGCAATGAAGTAAACTTTGTTTGTATTAATACCGGGAAAGCTTGGTCGCTTTCTCATTACCGCCAACTGCATAGAAATGACGTCCAACAGTTGTTTTACTGGTAATATAGCCATAAACAATTACCACCAGAATAACCCATACAAGGGAAGTAGGAACACCTTTGTACTGTGCCAGTTTTATACATACAGCCATGATCACTGCTACGATCAGGATCATTTTTCCGTATACAGCCACAGCACTTCCTGCGTCATAACCGTTTTTCTTACGATTCATGTAAGTTCTGACGGTAAGGATCACATAGATCGCACATGCAAGAATTCCTACAGCAAGAGCGACTTTATTAAGTCCGTCCTCTCCGCCAAGAAAATCCGGAATATAACAGTTTGCACCGCCGCCAAACAGTTTTACGAAAGTCTCAGATTTGATCGGCAATGTTTTTCCCTGAAGAACCACGTTGGACAACCCACGGAACATCAGCATTCCTGCCAGTGTAACAATAAAAGGAGGGATTCTTACATAAGCGATCCAGAATGCCTGCCATGCTCCGATGAGTGTACCAATAAGAAGTGCCAGAATAATGGCTACTCCATCTGGAAGGTTCATATTTTCCATAAAAATGCCGCACAGGGCACCTACAAAACATACTACGGATCCAACAGAAAGGTCAATGTTTCCTCCTGTGAGGATACACAGCAGCATACCGGTTGCCAGTACAAATACGTATGCGTTCTGTGAGATCAGGTTGTTAATATTCTGGGGAAGAAGAATCTTGCCCTGTGTTCCCCATGCGAAAAATATAGTTACAAGCACCAGGACAATGATCATTGTATATTTCTGAAAACCTTCTTTAAACTTTGTCTTATCCATTTTTACTCTCCTTTGCTTGACTGCATAATGCAGGTCATGATCACTTCCTGGGAAGCTTCTTCTGAGGATAATTCTCCTGCAATTCTGCCTTCATTCATTACATAGATCCTGTCTGACATTCCAAGAACCTCGGGAAGCTCAGAGGAAATCATGATCACAGATTTGCCTTCTGCCACAAGACTGTTAATGATACAGTAAATCTCATACTTTGCACCAACATCAATCCCTCGGGTAGGCTCATCCAGGATCAGGATGTCCGGATCTGCAAACATCCATTTTGCAAGAAGCACCTTCTGCTGGTTTCCACCGCTTAGGTTGCCCACATTCTGTTCAACTGTAGGACATTTGGTTTTCAGCTTGTCCTTATATTCCACTGCTACAGCATACTCTTTGTCCTGGTCAATGACCCCATGATTACTGATACCTGCCAGATTTGCCAGACTGGTATTATTCTTGATGGAATTACTGAGGATCAGACCATCGCCTTTTCTATCCTCTGTCACATAGGCCAGCTTGTGCTCGATGGCATCCCTGGCACTTTTCAGATGAACTTCTTTTCCGTTAATAAAAAGCTGTCCACTAATATTGGTTCCATAGCTTTTTCCGAAAATACTCATGGCAAGCTCTGTTCGTCCTGCTCCCATCAATCCGGAAATACCTACAACCTCACCTTTACGCACATTCAGGGATACATTGTCCACAACTTTCCGCTCATTGTACAGTGGATGGTACACATTCCAGTTCTTAACTTCCATACGCACATCACCGATCTTTACCCCTGGCCGTTTTGGGAAACGGTCAGCGATCTCACGGCCTACCATACCTTTAATGATCCTCTCCTCTGAGAAATCATCCACACCCTTTGTCAGTGTTTCAATGGTAGAGCCGTCACGGATCACTGTGATCTTATCTGCCACATAGGAAACCTCATTCAGCTTATGTGAAATAATGATGGAGGTCAGCCCTTCTTTTTTTAATTTAAGAAGCAGATCCAGAAGTGCCTGGAATCCGCCTCGTTCAAAGATGAAGTAGGCTCATCCAGGATCAGAAGCTTAGCATTCTTGGCCAGAGCCTTTGCAATCTCTACCAGCTGCTGCTTGCCTACTCCAATGTCTTTGATATAAGTCCTTACAGAATCTGTAAGACCTACCTGTTTTGTATATTTCTCTGCCAGCCGATATGTCTCGTCCCAGTTGATGGCAGCTTTTTTTCCACGCTCATTTCCAAGGAACATATTTTCTCCGATGGTCATATATGGTATCAGAGCCAGTTCCTGATGGATAATTACAATTCCTTTTGCCTCACTGTCTTTAATATCATGGAAATTACAGATTTCTCCGTCATAAATGATATCGCCTTCATAAGAACCATGAGGATAAATTCCCGAAAGAACATTCATCAAAGTCGATTTCCCGGCACCGTTTTCTCCTACCAGCGCATGGATCTCGCCCTGCTCTACCTGTAGATTCACGTTATCTAGCGCTTTCACACCGGGGAATGTTTTGGTGATATTCTTCATTTCCAACAGTATCTTTGCCAAAATTTTTCCCTCCAGACTTTCCCAATTTAATCCAGAAACCATTATTTTTAAAACTGGGGCTGTCGCACAAACAGCCAGAAGACGTTTTATGCGGCAGCCTCAAAAATATTACTTATTATGTCAGTTCATATGAAACTGATTATTTCAACTGATCCTCTGTGTAATATCCGGAATCAACAAGAAGTTCTTTGTAGTTGTCAGCTGTGCATACTACAGGCTCGCAAAGGAATGAAGGAATAACGCCTGTACCGTTGTCATATGTCTCTGTATCGTTTACAGGAGCCTCGCCGCCCTGCATGATAGCATCAACCATTTCAACAACCTTGGATGCCAGTGTACGTGTATCTTTGAATACGGACATAGCCTGTTTTCCATCAATGATATTCGGCATGTTTGCAATGTCGCAGTCCTGACCTGTGATGATCGGATATTCGCCTGTGTAGTTTGCTGCAAGAGCATTCTCTACACCAAGTGCTGTGGAGTCATTGGATGCAAGAACAGCGTCAAGATTTGTTCCATCTGCATAGTAGGAAGAAAGGATATTCTCAAATCTGGACTGTGCAGTTTCTGTTGACCAGTTTGCTGTAGCAACCTCATCCTTTGTCATCTGTCCGGACGGAACAACCAGCTTTCCTTCATCAATGTATGGCTGAAGAACGTCCATAGCGCCGCCGAAGAAGAAGTTTACATTGTTGTCACCAGGATCACCTGTAACGAACTCAATGTTGTAAGGTCCATCTGTATTGTCCAGATCCAGAGCATCTACCAGGAACTGGCCCTGTGTCTTACCAACAAGATAGTTATCAAATGTTGCATAGTAGGAAATCGCATCTGTGTTCATGATCAGACGGTCATAGGAGATAACCGGGATATTATTTTCTTTTGCCTGAGCAAGAACGGTTCCAAGAGAATCACCTTCGATGGAAGCAACCACAAGAAGCTGATCTCCGTTAGCGATCATATTCTCTACCTGGGAAACCTGTGTGCTGACTTCATTGCCTGCATACTGCAGATCTACTTCATAGCCTTTTGCTTCCAGCTCTTTCTTCATGTTCTCGCCGTCCTGGTTCCATCTCTGAAGATCCTGGGTAGGCATTGCAACACCGATCAGTCCCTTGCTTTCATCAGCGTGTGCAACTGTAGGAACTACTACCAGACCAGCTACCATTGATGCACAAAGAGTTGCAGCAAATAATTTTCTTTTCATTTTGTAAATCCTCCCTTTAATCTTATACCTTCTCGGTACATTCATTTTTGATGATGTTATCTTAGCACGGGCAATACAGGACATAGTTGCCAACATATCGGATTATTTACGGAAAACAAAAAATGCCCTGCCATAAGCAAGACATTTTTGCCACAAAAAAATCCTATTGACTTTTTATTCCAGTCAGTCCTCCCTGGGAACATTCAGATACACATCTTCTACGGAATGATAGCCTCCCTCAATAATGATCTCATCCATATTCCGGCTGGTAACGGAAATAGGCTGAAGCATACAAAAAGGAATATCCCCAGAGCCATCATTGATACTGCTGTTGATCCTGGACAGCTTTTCGTCCTTTGCCATACTGACTGCATACCTGGCTGCTACCTTTGCCAGAAGCTCAACTGATTTAAAAGCGGTCATTGTCTGGGTGCCTTCCACGATCCTCTGGCAGGCAGCTAGGTCTCCGTCCTGTCCCACCACCTGTACTTTTCCCGCAAGTCTGTGTTCTGCCAGAACACGTACTACCTGAGCTGCTATATCATCATTCCCGCACATGACCCCGCTTACATCCGGATATTTTTCCAGTGCTTCATCCAGATAATCCACAGCCAGCTACTGCTGCTCCAGCCTTTACAATGTGCTTCATAAACCACTTCCAGATTACTGTCTTCCCAATTCCTCCCCATAAAGCCCTGATACACCAGCTTCACATTATTATCTTCTTCAGCCCCCTGGATCATAATGATCTGTCCCCCATCCGGGCATGATCACGTTTCAGTTTCCTTTCCCATTAAAGTGCCTACTGCTTTGTTATTAAAAGAAACATGCAGACCTGTATCTCCGTTCAGGATCAGGCGGTCATAACTGATGGTTTTGATCCCCTTTTCCTTTGCAGCATGCATCACATCAGACAAGGCCGCACAGTCTGCAGCCACCACTGCAAGAACATCCACGTTTTTATCGATCAGATACTGGATCTGGGAAATCTGTTCCTGAACACTGCCATTTGCATTCTGCACATTCACAGAAGCTCCCAGCTTTTTCGCTGTGGAAACAAATACATCCCTGTCACGGATCCAACGTTCGATCACAAAGGAATCAAAACTGAACCCGATCTTTACTTCCTGATCTTCTTTGTTATTATTATCTTCTTCCTGCTGCCCGCTTTCCAGTGTTCTTTCTGTAGTCTTGCTTCCACATCCAGTTCCAAGAACACATATACACAAAAACAGACATATTATATTTTTCAATCTCTTCATATTGCTGCTCCTACCCTCATCTTCATCTGCGCATTTTTGTTTTACTGATTCTTTCGCAGATCGTTTGACTCTATCCTAATCTTTCCCTGAATTCACTGGGGGTTGCTCCTTCATACCGTTTAAAGATCCTGCTGAAATAATTGGGATCACTGTACCCACACATACTGCAGATCTCTTTAATACTGTACTTCTGATTCTTTAGAAGCTGTCTGGCATTTGTCATCCTGATCCTGGTCAGATACTCCACAAAGCCCTCACCTTGTTCCTGCTTAAATAACTTACTGAAATAATACGGACTGATATCCACCATTCTGGAAACTTCATCAAGAGAAATGTCCTTATTATAATTTTCATCAATATAATTCCTGGCTTTTGCAACTACAGACTCGGATTCCTTTTCCTTTGTAGTTGCCATGCTCTGGCATACGTGGGCTGTTTTCTCCAAAAACCAGTTCCGTAATTCTTCATAATCCCTGCATCCATGGATCTCTTTCAGGTAGTTCTCTCTGTAACGGAAACCATACTTCACTCCGCCCTTAAAAAACGCAGTATGCTCTATCCTCATTACCAGTTCCAGCACTTTGATCTCAATGTCTTCCCTATATTCCCGGTAATGCTCCAGCATCCAGTCAAAAAACCGGTTGGCTGTATCCATTGCCCCTGCATAATCCGGTTCCATTGCTCTTTGAAGAAAACGATTTTCCAATTCCAGTGGGTATTCTCCGTCATAATCCTTTACAATAGGAATATCATTAATATGCACCACATGGCTGTCTCCTTCCCGCAATGCACGCAAAGCCTCAGTGTAAGAATCCTTCACATTTTCCCAGGACTTGACTCTTCCAATCCCGCCTCTGAATTTACAGTCGATCCTGTTTTCCAGACGATGGAGCATATTACGCATTCTGGTAAGGATCTCCACACGTTCCTCATACTCTACACTCCCCGTCTGATATGGCACAAGAAGGATGATACGATTTCCCATCACAGGCCCTACCAGACAGTCCAGAAAGCTTTTGGCGATCTCCCGAAACTCCGTATAGAATTTGTTAGCCTTTACACTGGCTCCTACTGCATTGGTAAGCACGCCGTTCTCCACACTGTCTCCAAATTCCACTACCACCATAAAAGCATATTCCTGTGTAATATTCAGCAGCACCTGATAATTACTTTGGTATGTATGGAATTCGTCAAGAAGCAGAAGATTATATATATAACCAGACTCGATCACAGGCACTACGATCTCCAGCTTTTCACGGATCTTCAGGTCATCGCTTCGCTTCCTCCTTGTCTCATCCACCAGCTGCATAGCCTTTGTGCAGACTTCCAGGATCTTCTTCTTATTCACAGGCTTCATCAGATATTCCAGAACCCCAAGATTAATGGCTTCCTGTGCATAATGAAATTTGTCATATGCTGAAATAACAATAAAAATAGTGTTCTGGTTAAACTTTCTAACCTCTTTAATAGCCTGGATCCCGTTCAGCCCCGGCATCTGAATATCCACCAGTGCAATATCCGGCCGGAAGCTTTCTGCCTGTTCTACCACTGCCCTTCCGGTTTTTGCGCAGGCTATCTCACATTCATCCCCAAAACTGCTGGTAATAATAGTTTTAAGGGATTCTACCATGATCCCTTCATCATCTGCGATTAATATTCTGTACATTTACTTTTCCTTTCCCTGCTTCCATGAAGTGTTTTAGCATCTGGTACTGTCCGGAATCTGTATGATCACTTCTGTTCCCAGATCTTCTCCCTGGCTTTGGATGGACAGCAGGCCTTTTTCTCCATAATACAATTCCAGCCTGCTGATCACATTGTTCATACCTACACCTGTGGAATCCCCTGCTTCTTCCTCACTGGTAATCTCTCCATCCAATATCTGCCGGATTCGTTCCCTGGAAATACCTTTTCCGTTATCTTTTACACTGATCTGTATAGAACAGCTCTTCTTTTCGTCTGATACACAAATGGATCCTACCTTCCCAGTCAATATTCCGGATACCATGATTCACAGCATTTTCCACGATCGGCTGTAGGATCATGCTGGGAATCCTGCAGTCAAGCACAGCTTCATCCACATCTGTTGTATAATGAATATCCCCGGAAAAGCGTACATTTAAAATGTAGATATAATTCTCCACTGCCTCCACTTCCTCCTGAAGCGTGGCATCTTCACTGCCTTTTTTTACATTGTAGCGAAAGAAATCTGCCATCTTCTCCACAAAAATACTGGTTTTCTCTGCATCCTCCATCATAGCCAGCTGTGCCCCTGCATTCAGGGAATTGAAAAGAAAATGAGGATTGATCTGTGACTGCAGATACTTTAGCTGCGCTTCCTTCAAATGATTCGTCATAAGAAGCTCCCGCTCCATCATTTTCTGTTCTTTTACCATATTCTCCTTGGTAAGATTCACATATTCTTCCAGACTTGATACCATAGAATTAAAGGTTCTTGTCAGTACACCAACCTCATCTCCTGCATCTGTGGAAGGCATTTTCACATTAAAATTGGCCTGCCCTACCAGCTTTACCGTAGCTGCCAGCTTTGTAAGCGGGGCGGATACGCTCTTTACCATCAGATACAGCATCAGCATGCAGATCCCCATAACCATAATAAGAAGTACTGAACTTACGATCTCCAGATACCAGATAGCATTTTGGAGAGCCTGATAGCTTGAAGAGTTATTCAGAAACTGCTGTCCATTCAGATCTCCGATGTAAGTCTTCAGGTAATGATATACCTGCAGGGCTTCCCCATAAGAATCCTTATACTTCTCCACATTCCGCCCACGCTTTGCCTGCACTGTTTCTGCCGTATAAGCCAGATAGGTTTCTGACATATTCCGTATATTACGCTCCAGAAGCTTTACCGGATTCTCCATTACCTGTTCATTCAGCTTTTCCAGAAGCTTCCTGTAATTCTCCTCATAACGGTAATAATTCTCCAACGTATCTGAAGACTTCACCGTAAGATAATCGTACATACCGATCTGAACCTTTTCCAGGGACTGGGCAAGCTCTGTAATATTCACATTGCTGGCATATACAGTATCCAGTGTCTGCATGGTACGGTTCATCTGCCAATACAGAAGTGTATTTGTGCCAAAAAGGATCACAGCCACTATGATTACCTGTATCAAAACCTTTACTGCAAGGGAAAGATCCTTCCATCTCAGTTTTTTTCTTGTTTTATTCATTCAAATTCCCCTGTCCTTAAGTTGTCTTATGTCTCGTCCTTTGTACTGGCGATCACATCCAGATCCACATTATAATAGGCATTTGTTCTGCCTTCTTCCCAATATTCTGTGAGAGCTTCAATACTGTATTTCCCAATCTGCTCCACATTCATGCTGATGGTCACAGGGATCAGCCCTTTCCTGACAGCATCCATTATCGTCCTGGAGGTATAATATCCAATGATCTTTACATCTCCTACCATATTGTAATCGATCATGGCCTGATACGCACACTTGGTCGTAACCTCATCCAGACAGAGCAGGATCTGAGGCGGTCCTTCCGGTGACTGGAAAATACTGCGGATCTCTTCTTCTGTATCAAACCGACTTATAAGACAAAATATTGCGGGTCTGTATTTTGATCCGCTGATCATTGCCAGCCTTCTTCTCAATGGCACTGTAGATCTGGGCATAGATCTGATTCTGTCCAAGTTCCTGTTCCCGGTTCAAAAGAAGCATCACCCTTGAGGTGGAAGGATCGATCAGCTTTGCCACCTGTTCTCCGTATACCTGGCCCAGCTGGTAATCATTGATTCCCACAAAGGACTGTCTGGTACTCTTTGTGGCATCATTGGCAATGATCACCACAGGGATCCCCTTTTCCACTGCCTCATCGATCTTTTCCTGCATACCCTTTTCTCCATTGTACTCCAGGATGATCCCGTCTACCCGTGAGGCAATACTCATGTCCATATAGTCCATTTTAGTATAATCACCGCCGTTCTCTAGTGCTTTTCAGTTCCAAACACAGCGCTGTTGGCCAGTGCTTCTTTTCTTGCATTCTTGTATACATCCTGCCAGAAGGTTTCATTTCGACTGTCAACGATCATTTCATACTGATATTTATAGACCTGATTCAGTTCTTCTGACATGGCGCCTGCATTTTCCATGATTTTATTATAATAAGAAAGAGATAGAAAAAAATGAAAAGGACTGCAACCAGTACTGCAACCACCATCAGCCATACCTGTCTGCCTATCCTGTGTCTGTTTTCCCATACGCACAACTCCCCCTGCCGGCTATATCTAGCAAACCCCTTTTCTCATATTATACCAAAATTCTCCCATTCATCAAAGACATTTTCGTCCTAAAACTCAACCAATCTTCCAATTGCTTTTTACCCATAGATTCGTTATACTATGATTGCAGCGTGGAGTGCAAAGCACGAAACAATCCGTGTAATCTGACGATTTTGTGTTTTAACACCAAAATCATACTATACCATATTGATATTTTAGGAGGTTTTTTTATATGGGACGTTTTTTTGATATGGATAACAGATTTTTTACTTTTATGAGCAGAGTCAGCGACCTGATCATCCTGAACCTGCTATGTATACTCTGTTGTCTCCCCATTATCACAGCAGGCACATCCATTACCGCCATGTTCTATGTTACCCTGAAGATGGTGCGCAACGAAGAAGCCTACATTGCCAAAAGCTTCTTCAAGTGCGTTCAAACAGAATTTAAAGCAGTCCATTATCATCAACCTGATCATGCTGGTAACAGGCGCACTTCTGTATTTTGACCTGACCATCTCCAAAAGCATGAGTGGCCTTCCTGGTAAGGCACTTTCTGTAATCTTCATGATGATCCTGCTGCTTTACGTAATGGTATTTATTTATATTTACCCAGTACTTGCCAAGTTTTACAACACCACTAAGAATACCTTTATCAACGCATTCCTGATGGCGATCCGTCATCTTCCATATACGCTTTTGATGCTTCTGATCACAGCACTGCCGGTTGCCATCCTGTATATTCCTACATTTAAGGTTCAATCCCTGGTGCTTTTGCTTTTTGTTCTTATTGGTTTTGCCGCTATTGCCTATATCAATTCTCACTTTTTTGTAAAGATTTTTGATAATTATATTCCAAAAGAAAACACACCGGCAGAGGAAGACCAGCTGGAACAGGAGGATGATTCCCAGGTATCCGGTTCATGACCAGTTGGAACGGCAAGCCTTATCATTCCCTTGACTATATGCTTCGGCAGCGGTTCGGAGAAAAGATATACAAGGTTACACTGAACGGCGGCATGACCTGTCCCAACCGTGACGGTAAGATTGGGAAAGAGGCTGTATTTTCTGCAGTGCAGGAGGCAGCGGTGATTTTGCTGCCAGTGCTTCCCTTTCCATTACGGAACAGATCCGGCAGCAGATCCAGATAGTGTCTGCTAAACGCCCAATCCATAAGTATATTGCCTATTTTCAGGCTTACACTAATACCTATGCTCCAGTAGAATATCTGGAGAAAATATTCACAGAAGCCATCCAAAGCCCGGATATCTGCGCCTTATCCATCGGCACCAGGCCGGACTGTCTGGAAGAGCCTGTGATCCGGCTGCTTTCCAGGCTGAATCAGATCAAGCCTGTGTGGGTAGAGCTTGGTCTTCAGACCATCCATGAGCATACAGCCAGATATATCCGCAGAGGCTACCCTCTTTCCTGTTTTGACCAGGCCATGCAAAGCCTTCATCAGGCAGGACTGGAAGTGATCGTGCATACCATCCTGGGACTTCCGGGGGAGACTTCCAAGGATGTTCTTGAAACCATGAAGTACCTGAACACCTGTCAGATCCAGGGGATCAAGCTTCAGCTTCTCCATGTGCTTTCCGGTACAGATTTGGCTGCTGATTATCAGGCTGGAAAGTTTTCCGTACTGGACCGTGAGGAATATATTGACCTGGTGATCCGCTGTCTGGAACACCTGGATCCTTCCATTGTGATCCACCGGGTAACAGGAGATGGCCCTAAGGATCTGCTGATCGCCCCTTTGTGGGCTTCCAGGAAACGGGAAGTGCTGAATCTTCTCCATCACCAGATGAAGGAGAAGGGAAGCTATCAGGGCAAAGCTTTTACCCAAGTATAAATACAATTTTAGGAGGTTGATCGTATGGAAACACCATTTACAGTATATAAGCTTATTATTTTGTACATGCTGTCCCATTCAGACACGGAGCTTACCAATTCTCAGCTTTCTGAATTTATCCTTGACCGGGATTATACCAATTATTTTCATCTTCAGCAGGCTATCTCCGAGCTTGTGGAGGCAGGACTGATCTATAAGCGGGTAAAGTCCAATTCCTCTTATTACCAGATCACCTCTGATGGTGTAAACACCCTTTCTTTTTTTGAGTCTGACCTTTCACCGGAGATCCGTAAAGATGTATCCGAATTTCTGAAAACAGCCGGTTATGAAGTACAGAATTCTATTGTTACCCCTGCTGATTATTATATCACATCCCAGGGAAACTACTCTGTACGCTGTCAGCTTCTTGAGAAAAACGTATCCCTGATCGACCTGAATATTTCCGTTCCCACACTGGAAGCTGCGGAAGCGGTATGTAAGGCCTGGCCTTTAAAATACCAGAAAATCTATGATAAATTAATGGAGGAGCTGTTATAAGCCCCTCCACTTTTATATCTGTTTCTCTATACTCCGGCAGAATATGTTCTTCTTAAGCCTGCTCCCGGATCTTCTTCATATGTTCTTTTAGTTTTTTCTCATATCCCATATCACTTAATTCATAAAAAGTTTCCCCAAGGATCTCAGAAGGCAGATACTGCTGCTCCACATAATGATTGGGATAATCGTGTGCATACTTATAGCCAATGCCATGGCCAAGCTTCTCATGACCGCCATAATGGGCATCCTGCAAATGGGCAGGCACTGTTGTACGCTTATGTTTTACAGAATCCATAGCTGCAAAAATAGCATTTACTGCTGAATTGCTTTTGGGGGCACATGCCATATATGCAGCTGCCTGGGCCAGAATGATCTGTGACTCCGGCATGCCTACACGCTCCACAGCCTGGGCCGCTGCCACAGCTACCTGAATCGCCTGAGGATCTGCATTTCCAATATCCTCAGATGCCAGGATCATGATCCTTCTTGCAATAAATTTCACATCTTCCCCTGCATACAGCATCTTGGCAAGATAATAAACGGCTGCATCCGGATCTGATCCCCGCATACTTTTAATGAAAGCAGATATAATATCGTAGTGATTATCCCCGTTCTTGTCATAACGTACCACCCGCTTCTGGATGCACTCAGAAGCCACTTCAAGAGTAATATGGATCTTCCCGTCCTCTCCCCTTGGTGTAGTAAGGATCCCCAGTTCAATAGCATTCAATGCACTTCTTGCATCTCCCCCTGCCATATCTGCCAGAAAATCCAGGGCATCCTCATCGATCATAGCCTGGTAGCTGCCCATTCCTCTTTCTGTATCCTGGACAGCCCGCAGGATCAGTTCCTTGATCTCCGGTATTTCCAGGGCCTTCAGTTCAAATACAATAGATCTGGATAAAAGAGCGCCGTTCACCTCAAAATAGGGATTCTCTGTAGTGGCACCGATCAGGATCACTGTTCCATCCTCCACAAAAGGAAGCAGATAGTCCTGCTGGCTTTTGTTAAAACGATGGATCTCATCAATGAACAGGATTGTTTTCTTACCGTACATGCCAAGAGTATCCTGTGCCTGCTTTACAACCTCTTCCATATCTTTCTTCCCTGCCACAGTGGCATTGATCTGGGTAAAGCTGGCGCTTGTAGTATTGGCGATCACCTTTGCCAAAGTGGTTTTACCTGTTCCCGGCGGTCCGTAGAATATAACTGAAGTCAGCTTGTCAGCCTTGATCGCCCGGTAAAGCAGCTTGTCCTTACCCACAATATGCTGCTGTCCCACCACCTCATCCAGAGTTCTTGGGCGAAGTCTGGACGCAAGAGGGGACTCTCTTTCCATTGTTTTTGATTTTGCATATTCAAATAAATCCATATATCTGTAACTCCCATCTGAAGAACTTTTTCCTTGCTGTTCACTTTTCATCTGCCTCATGATTGGAATTATAACAGAAAAATCAGTAAAAGTACATATGTTCCAGGTTTTTACAGGATCAGCAGCTGATCCACAGTGACAAATTCGTAGCCACGCTCCAGCAGCTCATCCATGATCTGCACGGCTGCATCCACAGAAGTCTGGTAGCCGTCATGCATCAGGATAATAGAACCGTCTTTTACCTGAGATCGTACCAGACTCATAATACAATCCACATTTTTGCTTTTCCAGTCCAATGTGTCCACATCCCAAAGAACAGGGAACATAGTCACCAAAAGATCAAAATTTTTCGGCCAGGCTCCAAAGGGAGGACGTACATACTGGGGATACACCCCAGTGATCTTGTATATTTCATTACTGGTTCTTTCTACCTCAGTTCTGGCCTGGGCAACAGGGATTTTATCCAATTCTACATGATTATAGGTATGGTTTCCCAACAGATGTCCTTCCTTTTGCATCTGTTGCACCAGCTTTTCATTTCCCGGAATGTTTTTACCCATAAGAAAAAAAGAGGCATGGATTCCTCTTTTCTCTAATTCTTTTAAAAGAACCGGTGTATATTTTTTATTGGGTCCATCGTCAAATGTAAGGGCAACCTTTGGCTTTTCTATCTGCACCACCTGGCTGGCCTGCTTTTTTTCCCGATTGAAAGCTCCTGCGCCCACTCCTACTGCTGCCAGGAACAGACTCCATGTGAGTGCAGCTGCTATCGTTCTGATCTTCTTGATCCAGTTCTTCCCCATTTTGAAATCCACTCCGTCTTTTCCTATACTATATGCAGATTATTCCTGAATAGACTATGGGAAGCGCTGATGCATATTTCATACTGATTCCCCACAAGTGCAAAAGAATAGCGGGAACCCTGAAGTTCCCGCCATCTATATACGTGATTATACTGATGTTGTATTCAAAGATTTATTTAAGCTTCTCCCGAAGAAGTGCCAGCCTGTGTTCGATTTCCTCTACGCACTTATCGTAACCAAGCTTGCTGCTGTCAAGACACAGATCGTAATTGGTGGCATCTGTCCACTCTTTGCCTGTAAATCTGCGACAGTATTCAAACTTACGTTTATCGTCCTTCTGGAGGAATTTCTCAATCTCTCTTGGTGTTTTGCTCAGCTTCTCTGCTGCCTTCTCCATACGGAATTCCCAGGATGCATGAATAAACACGCTTAAAACATTGGGATAATCCTTCAGTACATAATTGGAACAACGTCCAATGATCACACAGGACTCAGTCTCTGCCAGATGGCGGATCGTTTTGGCCTGATAATTGAAAAGATTCTCATCAGATGTGAATTCTTTGCTGTGTGGCGGGATCAAATCTCCTGTGTAAATGCTTTCTTTCTTGAAAAGAGGCGGCTTGGCACTACTGTACTCATCCACTCTTCCAAAAAGTGTTTCATGGATCCCACTGTCGTCAGAAGCCATACGGATAATGTCCTTATCATAATAGGAAATCCCCAGCTTCTTGGAAAGCATCTCGCCTACTGTACGGCCGCCGCTGCCATACTGTCTTGCAATGGTAATCACATAATTACTCATGTCGTCCCTCCTTATTCTCCCAGATATGCCTTCTGTACAGCCTGATCATTAAGCAGATCACTGGCTTTTCCGCTCATGCTGATCCTTCCGGTCTCCAGCACATATGCACGGTCTGCAATGGTAAGGGCCTTCTTAGCATTCTGTTCTACAAGAAGAACGGTTGTACCGCTCTCGCTTACTACACGTATAATATCAAAGATCTCATTTACAAAAATAGGGGAAAGACCCATAGATGGTTCATCCATGACGATCAGCTTTGGTTTGCTCATCAGCGCACGACCCATGGCAAGCATCTGCTGCTCACCACCTGATAAGGTACCTGCTCTTTGCCCTTTACGCTCTTCCAGTCTGGGGAAACGCTTATAAATACCGGCAAGGCTTTCCTGGATCTCAGCCTTGTTCTTTCTTGTGTAAGCTCCCATGATCAGATTCTCATAAACACTCAGATCGGAAAATACCCTTCTTCCTTCCGGTACATGGGCAATTCCAAGTTCCACGATCTTATGGGCAGGAATCTTTGTAATATCCTTGCCTTCAAAAGTGATGGAGCCTTCTTTTGCACTAAGAAGACCTGTCAGCGTCTGAAGGGTGGTGGTTTTTCCTGCGCCATTAGCACCGATCAGTGCAATAACCTCTCCCTGGTTTACTTCAAAGGAAATCCCCTTCAATGCATGGATCACACCATAATATACGTGCAAATCTTTTACTTCTAACATTGCCATTTTCGTTTCCTCCTTACTCTCCCAGATATGCTGTGATAACGGCCGGATCTTTCAGCACCTGTGCTGTCTTGCCCTGGCAAAGAACCTGACCAAAGTTAAGAACAGTCAGTTCCTCGCAGATACCGCCTACCAGCTTCATATCATGCTCGATCAGCAGGATCGTCATATTGAAATGGTCACGTACAAAACGGATCATATCCATCAGTTCCTGAGTCTCATTAGGGTTCATACCTGCTGCAGGTTCATCCAGAAGAAGCAGCTTGGGTTCTGTAGCAAGCGCCCTGGCGATCTCCAGCTTACGCTGTTCACCATAAGGCAGGTTGCCTGCAAGATAATCTGCAAAAGTATCAAGGCCGAACACTTTCAGAAGCTCCATAGCCTTTTCATTCATCTGCTTCTCAACCTTAAAATATTTTGGAAATCTGAATATACCTGTAAAGGTAGAATACTTATAATTGTTGTTCAGACCTGCCTTTACATTGTCCAGCACTGTCATATCCTTAAACAGACGGATATTCTGGAAGGTCCTTGCAATACCTGCTTTATTGATCTCAATAGGATTTTTACCTGTAATATCAACGCCGTCCAGCTTGATGATCCCTTCAGTAGGCTTATATACACCAGTAAGAAGATTGAATACAGTTGTTTTTCCTGCTCCGTTAGGTCCGATCAGACCATATAATTCTCCCTGATTGATCTGAATATTAAAATTATCAACTGCATGAAGGCCGCCAAACTGAATGGACAGGTTTTTAACGTCTAAGATAGCCATGATCAAGCCGCCTCCTTTTCTTTTCCATGTTTTTTAAATTTATCGGCCACTCTGCTTCTGAAATCCCTTGCAGCAGGTGCCCAGTTAAACAGCATCATGATGATCATAATGATTGCATAGATCAGCATACGGTATGTGGAGAATCCACGAAGCAGCTCCGGAAGGGCGTACAGGATAATAGTAGCAATGATGGAACCACGAAGATTACCAATACCGCCAAGAATCACGTAAACCAGGAAGGTAATGGACAGGTTATAGTCAAATACAGAAACCTTCAGCATGGAAAGGTTATGTGCATAAAGCACACCTGCCACACCTGCAATCGCTGCTGAAATGGTAAAAGCAAGCAGTTTGTTCTTGGTTACATTGATGCCAATGGACTCTGCAGCAATACGATTATCCCTGGTAGCCGTAATGGCACGGCCGCTTCTGGAATTTACCAGGTTCTGCACAACAAACAGAGACACCAGTACCAGGATCACACCGATCAGGAAAAAGTAGCCTTTAATATCCTTATAAAGTGTAGCTGTCTTGGAAATACCAAGTGCACCCTTAATGATCTGCTTTCCGCCCGGCTCCAGTTGAAGCGCACCGGAACTTGTAGTAACGTGAAGGCCTTTGCTGTCCACACCCACATACAAAATATTGATCAGGTTCTTAATGATCTCACCAAAAGCAAGTGTTACGATAGCAAGATAATCCCCCCGAAGACGAAGTACCGGAATGCCGATGAGGAAACCAAGAAGTGCAGCTACTGCTGCCCCGATGAGAATCGCAATGATCAGTCTTGGTACAGAGGGGATCACATCGCTTGCAACATGGGAAAATACTGCACTTGCATATGCGCCCACGCACATAAAGCCTGCATGTCCAAGGCTCAGTTCACCGGAATAACCTACGACCAGGTTCAGGGAAATGGCTGCAATTACATATACACAGATTGGAACAAGAAGACCTGTCAGAAGCCTGGACAGATTTCCTGTGGAAGAAAGCGTCTGTGCAACAGCAAAGATCACAAGCACCATGCCATATGTAATAAAATTGTTTTTTGATGTTTTGTTCATACCTTTCTTCATCTTGTCCACCTCACACTTTCTCCTGGATATTCTTACCGAATAATCCTGCCGGTTTTACAAGGAGTACAATAATCAGGACTCCAAACACAATAGCGTCTGCAACCTGAGAAGAAATATATGCTTTACTGAAGATCTCGATCACACCAAGGAGAAGTCCGCCGATCATCGCACCTGGAATGGATCCAATACCTCCAAATACAGCAGCTACAAAAGCCTTGATACCAGGCATAGCACCTGTGTAAGGAGAAAGAGTTGGGTATGCAGAACACATGAAAAGACCTGCAATCGCAGCCAGCCCGGAACCAATAGCAAAAGTAAGGGAGATGGTTGCATTTACATTAACACCCATCAACTGTGCAGCATCCCGATCCTCGGAAACTGCCTGCATGGCACGTCCAGGCTTTGTCTTCTTAACAAAAAGCTGTAATCCAACCATGATCACAATACATGCAGCAATGGTCAGGATCGTCATCCCCTTGATCACCAGCTCTCCACCAAACAAAGACAGAGACGGAAGATCGATCACTGTAACAAAGCTCTTCGCATCAGCACCAAAAACCAAAAGGGCCAGGTTCTGCAGAAGATAGCTGACACCAATGGCAGTGATCAGAACTGCCAGATTAGAAGATGCTTTACGGAGAGGACGATATGCAACTGCCTCGATCACAACACCCATCAATGTACAGATCACAACAGATAAAAGAATTGCCACTGCAGGTGACAGTCCGGCTTTTGTGATGGCGGTAAGGATCACGAAAGCACCAACCATGATTACATCACCATGGGCAAAATTCAGCATCTTCGCAATTCCATACACCATAGTATAACCAAGTGCGATCATTGCGTAGATACTTCCAAGGTTTATCCCGTCTTTTAAATATACCAAAAAACTCATAACCCACCTCGTAATATGAATGATTTGTATTTCATGAGCGTGCTTGAAAATTCATTCCCGGATGTAAATAGTCTAAAGTCTTGGTCTTACCGGAAGTAAATTTTCAGACACGCTCCAGGTCACTTTAAAGAAAATCCCCGGGATCTTCTTAAATACAAGAGGGAGACGGCAATCATCTTAACCGTCTCCCCGTTTGCTTAACGGCCATTCCCTGTATATCCAGGAAAATGTCCCTGTATTTTGTTTAAAGGATTATTCATCCATGGATGCGTAAACACCATCTTTGATCACATATGCTTTTGGTGCTTTATCACATTCGCCATCCTCTGTCCATTTTGCTTCTCCTGTAAGACCATCAATTGTGATGTTCAGCATGGACTCAGACATTGCTGCACTGATATCCTCATTGGACATATCCGGTGTGATACCTGCATCATCAGCAGCTGCCTTCATAGCATAGATCACATCATATGCATCAGCTGCGAACTGGTTCGGAACCTCACCGTTGTTAGCATCACCATATGCTTTTACAAAGTTCTTGGTAGCCTCATCCTCACCTGTAGCAGAGAAAGGTGTCAGAAGCATAACGCCCTCTGCAAGGGATGTATCAAAGTTCTCAACATTCAGGATACCGTCCATACCGTCAACTCCGAAGAATTTAATATCAAGACCGATATCGCTTGCCTGCTGAAGGATGAGTGCATTGTCAGAATAATAGTTAGGAAGGAACAGAAGCTCTGCACCGCTCTTCTTAATGCTCTGAAGCTGTGCGGAGAAGTCCTGATTACTATCTGTGGTGTATTTCTGATCATCTACAAGCTCAAGACCGTATTCATCACAAGCTTCAACAAATGCATCGTGAACACCTACATTGTAATCTGCTGCTGAATCATACAGTGTAGCTACCTTTGTAGCAAGACCTTTCTCAGAAATGTACTCTGCAGATTTGGTACCCTGCATAGGATCTGTAAAGCACATACGGAATTCATTGTCGCCTGCCTCAATACTCTCTACTGCTGTAGCAGAAGGTGTAAACAGGAATGTGCTGTCAGCTGCTTCACTGGCAACAGCGATGCAAGCACCGGATGTAACTGTTCCGCAAAGCATCTGCATACCCTTGTCAAGAAGATCATCATATGCATGGATGGCTTTATCCGGATCGCCCTGATCATCACCTGCATCCAGGATCTCTACCTTATATCCATTGAATCCACCATTCTCATTGATCTCATCCGCTGCGATCTTAGCTGCGTTGTAAACACCGGTACCATACTGTGCGTAATCACCGGTCATAGGTCCGATCACACCAATCTTAAAAGTCTCTTCCTCATCTGCAAATACAGATACAGGTGCGATAGATGTAACTGCCATCGCTGCGGCTGCTGTAATACTGAGTACTTTTTTCAGATTTCTCATAATAAAATCTCCTCCTTAGATTTTAAGGAAGAAGCCAGCGGGAAAACCGGATCATGTATGTCTTATATATAGTCAAAAAGCCCACTGGTCCATCCAGCCGGCTTTGGCTCCCTAATGACTTTTCCTCTTTACTACTTCAATGTAGCAATTATAGCATCACATTATTTTGATTGCAAGTGATATTTTGTACAAAAATCAAAAGAATCCAGGGAAATTATTTTCCCTGGACTCCAGAATTTATGATTCTTATGCGATTGCAGCCTTTGCAACTTCAGCTAATGCTTTGAAGCCTTCTGCATCATTAACAGCCAGATCTGCAAGCATCTTTCTGTTGATGTCAACATTAGCAACCTTCAGGCCATGCATCATCTTGCTGTAGGATAATCCGTTCATTCTTGCTGCAGCGTTGATACGAGCGATCCACAGACTTCTGAACTGACGTTTTTTCTGTTTTCTTCCTGCATAAGAGCTTGTAAGTGCTCTCATTACAGACTGTTTTGCGATTCTATACTGTTTGGAACGGGCTCCTCTGTAGCCTTTTGCCAGTTTTAATACACGGTTATGTTTCTTCTTTGCGTTTAATCCGCCTTTAATTCTTGCCATCTCTTATTTTCCTCCTGTTCGTCGTCTTCTATCTGTATCTTATAAATATGGTAATGCTTTCTTCATGCTCTTAACATTTGTAGAATCAACAACAGTAGATTTTCTCAGATTTCTTTTTCTCTTCTGAGATTTTTTGGTTAAGATATGACTCTTGTAAGCTTTATTTCTCATTAATTTTCCTGTACCTGTCTTTTTGAAGCGCTTTGCTGCTGCTCTACATGTTTTAATTTTTGGCATTGTAGTTTCCTCCTTAATTTTCGTATTATGAACTGCCCTGCGGCATAAATGCTGCTGAATTTATTTCTTCTGAGCTAAGAACATGGTCATGCTTCTGCCTTCCACCTTAGGTGCTTTCTCCACATTAGCCACTTCTTTCAGCATATCTGCGAAATCATCAAGCACATGCTTGCTGGCTGACATATGAGCCATTTCTCTTCCGCGGAATCTGAGAGTTACTTTCACCCTATCGCCCTTTGAAAGAAACTTCCTTGCTGCATTGACTTTTGTCATAAGGTCGTTTGTATCGATATTCGGTGAAAGCCGCACTTCTTTAACATCAATCGTTTTCTGTTTTTTTCTTGGCTTCTTTTTCTTTTCTTGCAAGTTCGTAACGGTATTTACCGTAATCAATGATCTTGCATACCGGCGGTTTAGCCTGGGGGGCAATCTTTACCAGATCAAGCCCTGCCTCCTGAGCCTTGAACATTGCTTCCTTTGCGGACATAATACCGAGCTGTGCTCCGTCCGGGCCAATCAAGCGTACTTCTCTGTCCCTGATTTGTTCGTTAATCATTAAACTGCTAATTGTAGTGCACCTCCATACCTGATAGATAAATACTAAATCACCCGCCAGCTTCCCAATTTCTCTCTGGGAAACCTTCTGCCTTAAACATGAAAAAAGTGCGGACAGAATCCACACTTCACCTATTACACAAATCACATCTTTAAATATAAGCTGTGCAATATTAACCCAAGTCGCCTGACTGCGCTAAGGTGAGAGTGTAACTCTGCTTTGTTTTCTCACGTACTTAGATACAATACCATGGTTTCCCTTAGAAGTCAAGGACTTTTTAATAATTATTTTATAATATATCAATATACTCCCCTGCCAGAGCCTTGTTCATGCTGCGGACTGCACAGAATTTACCGCACATACTGCAGGTATCGCTGTGGTCATCTTCCGGCTTACGGCTGTCACGGATCTGTCTTGCAGTCTCAGGATCGAGAGCACAGGCATACTGAGCTTCCCAATCAAGCTTCTGCCGTGCATCTGCCATACGGTCGTCAATATCTCTTGCTCCCGGAATGCCCTTGGCAATATCAGCTGCATGGGCTGCGATCTTGGAAGCAATGATCCCCTGCTTAACATCATCCACATTAGGAAGAGCCAGATGCTCTGCAGGCGTTACGTAGCAAAGGAAAGCAGCTCCGCTCATAGCTGCCACAGCGCCGCCGATAGCTGCAGTAATATGGTCATATCCAGGTGCAATGTCTGTTACAAGAGGCCCAAGTACATAGAAAGGCGCTCCCATACAAATGGTCTGCTGCACTTTCATATTGGCTGCTACCTGATCCAGCGGCACATGTCCCGGTCCCTCTACCATAACCTGTACATTATGCGCCCATGCACGTTTGGTCAGTTCCCCAAGGCGGACAAGTTCCTCGATCTGACATACGTCGGTTGCATCTGCCAGACATCCCGGACGACAAGCATCCCCAAGGGAAATGGTAACATCATATTCCTCACAGATATCAAGAATTTCATCAAAATACTCATAAAATGGATTCTCTTCTCCAGTCATGCTCATCCATGCAAAAACCAGGCTTCCGCCACGGCTTACAATATTCATTTTTCTTTTATGATTCCGTATCTGATCAATGGTTTTCCTTGTGATCCCGCAGTGCAGCGTTACAAAATCTACACCATCCTGGGCATGAAGCCTTACAACGTCAATAAAATCCTTGGCTGTTAAAGTTGCCAGATCCCTTTGGTAATGGATCACGCTGTCATATACAGGAACCGTTCCGATCATAACAGGACATTCCTGGGTCAGTTTCTGACGGAAGGGCTGAGTATTGCCATGGCTTGACAGATCCATAATCGCCTCTGCGCCCAGCTTCACAGCACTCATGACCTTTTCCATCTCAATATCATAGTCTTTACAGTCACGGGACACTCCCAGATTAACATTGATCTTTGTGCGAAGCATGCTTCCCACGCCTTCCGGATCAAGACATTTGTGATTCTTATTTGCGCAGATCGCAACCTTGCCTTCCCCAACCAGCTTTCTTAATGCATCTGTCGTCATATGTTCTTTTTTTGCCACAATCTCCATTTCCTTTGTGACAATGCCTTTCCTTGCAGCATCCATCTGTGTGGTATAATTTCTCAATCTTTTTTCCTCCATAAAAAAAGCCTCTGCCATACAAAAAGCAGAGACTACTCATCCTCTTCCCTACGTTGGCATTATCCAAATCAGGTTACGGGTCAAAACGGAATCACGTTTCCTCTCAGCCGGTTTTCGCCAGCTCCCCTTTTTCATGCTCATATTATAGCGCAGCAAAGATAGCTTTGCAATATTTTTACCATAATTTTCCATACATATTACATAGCAAAACGCAGATACTATCATTGTATATACAAAGATGCCCTGCATCTAAATAAAAGGAGGAATGATCATGACGATTTTGAAATGTTCAGCTGCCAACTGTGTTTATAATGACGCCCGTCAGTGTTCCAGAGGTGAGATCAATGTTATGGGCGAAAGTGCCCACATTGCAGATGAAACCTGCTGTGGAAGCTTTCAGGAAAATCTGATGCGGCAACAAATGGTATGAATTGCCACTGTGGCTGCGAAAAAATCCAGATTGAATGTAAAGCCCACAACTGTGCATACAATGACAATTGCAAATGTACAGCAGCAGCCGTTGATGTAGATGGTTCCAGGGCACAGTGCTGCCATGAAACCAAATGTGGAACCTTTGCCTGCAAGTGCTAAAATGTAAAAAAAAACTGCGACACAGCAGGGAGTAAGTTCCTGCTGTGTCACAGCCCTGATATTTCATAAAGAATTGATTAGCGGTTCTTAAGGAAATCCGGAATCTGGATATCCTTCTTCTGCACTGTACTGGAAGGTGTCTTCGCAGTAAATGGTGTTGCATTCATAGTAGGCATACTGAAGCTTGGCATCTTAAAAGAAGATGTTGTGCTTGTCTGTGCTGCCGGTCTTTTGGCATTAAAAGATGCATTGCTGCTTCTGTTGCCAAAAGGACTGGTATTCTGTGCTGCATCACTAAGACCTGTAGCAATAACAGTGATCCTTGCATAATCAGCAACTGAATCATCATACATTGCACCAAAGATGATATTTGCATCCTCTCCTGTAAGCTCCTGTACATAGCTGGCTGCATCATTGGCATCCATAAGGGAAATATCACCGGAAATATTAATGATAACGTGTGTAGCACCTTTAATGGTAGTCTCAAGAAGCGGAGAAGAAACAGCCTGCTGAACAGCCTCCATAGCCTTGTCATCGCCTCTGGCCTCACCAATACCGATGTGTGCAATACCCTTATCTGTCATAACGGTCTGTACATCTGCAAAGTCAAGATTGATCAGTGCCGGCAGATTGATCAGGTCTGTAATACCCTGAACTGCCTGCTGAAGCACTTCATCAGCCTTACGCAGTGCCTCCGGCATAGTAGTCCGGCGGTCAACGATCTCCAGTAATTTATCATTTGGGATCACGATCAATGTATCCACTGCTTTCTTCAGATTCTCAATACCTGCAAGTGCATTGTTCATACGGGTCTTTGCTTCAAAGCGGAAAGGCTTTGTAACAACACCAACAGTAAGGATACCCATCTCCTTTGCTGCTGCTGCAATCACCGGAGCAGCTCCTGTACCGGTACCGCCACCCATACCACAGGTAACGAAAACCATATCTGCACCTTCCATGATCTGCTTCACTTCTTCTATACTTTCCTCTGCTGCCTTCTGTCCAACCTCTGGCTGTGCGCCCGCACCAAGTCCTTTAGTAATCTTCTCGCCAATCTGAAGTACAGTTGGAGCTTTGCACAGAGTTAAAGCCTGTTTATCGGTATTCACACCTACAAACTCTACCCCGCCAATGGCTTCTTCCACCATTCTGTTCACTGCATTATTACCAGCTCCACCTACGCCGATTACAATAATCTTCGCAGATGACTCTGCCTCATTTGACATAATCTCTAACAATGTACTTCCTCCTTTATTTCTATACCTGATATTCAAGTCAAGTTTATTTGTATCAAGCTACATATAGATATATCATATATTTTTTTTTTGAATTAATCAACTACTAATTTTGTTTTTTTATACTTTTTTCACGAATATTCGTCATTCCCTGCATTGGGATTAGGGCCTACAGTTGCCCTCATGGTCATATTCACCAGTTCCTGTATAACTTCCGTCTTCCAGATATCCTCCATGCCAGTCTCCATTGGCAGCTATACTTTCTTCGGTAGGCTTGGGTCCCACATAATTCCAGTTGGCATCATACTCGCCCTCGCCAGTATAATCTCCCTCTCCGTCATATCCGCCATGCCAGTTTTCAAGGGCATAATCCAGTTCACTTTTGGGCTTTGCGCCTACATACTTGCCATTTTCGTCATATTCCCCATCACCGGTATATTCTCCATTTTCATTATAACCGCCGGTCCAGTTCTCAGCAGTTACCGGTTCTACCTCTGCTTCAAAGGTACAATTCTTCTCCGTCTCGGTAATATTCTCCATGTGAAGGATCCCTTTCTGCCCGGAAAGCTTTGGCAAGATGGCAATCGCCCTTGTCATCTTGTCCTCCAGCAGCCTGTCCTCCCCAAGCATGACGGTAACATCCCCATAAACCAGACTGATCCTGGACTTATCATCAATCTGGATATGATCCGGCACTGTGTCATTCTTCTGAAAAATAGTTGCAAGTGCCACAGCTGTATTCAGAATCGTTTTCCCTTTCAGTGGAAGCTTTTCATTCAGGACTACTTTATCTACCTGGATCCCGTCAAAAAAAGGTACCTTCTCATCTCTTGTCTTCAGGCCTTCAACAAAGACCCCGTTTCTGTCAAAGTAAATATAATTATCCAGATAAGGGATGCAGCCTACTACTTTCTTTTCTTTTACACTGATACAGATGGTATCCCTGCCAGTCATAGACACACTGTACCCTTCTACAAAAGGCATGTCGCTGACCTGCTCATTTTTATGAAAAAAGGAAGCCAGCACCGTATTGCTCATAAAGGAACCCTGCAGCGCCATCTCCTTTACCTGATCCTGGGTATAATGAGTACTGCCCATGACTTCAATGGTCCTGACCCGGAAAAAGGAAAAGAAAAAGATAATACCTGCCAGCAGCACTGCCGCCAGGGATCCCAGATTATTTTTTTTGTTTTTTTATCAAACACAGACGTTTCTCCGTTATCTCCAGTTCCCATAATCCATCCTTTAATATTCATGAATGCTTCGGCTGTCTGCAGTTCTGCCCAGGCGGCATCCTGGCGCCTGCGCCAGCAAGATCCTGACAGATATGCTCATAGCCTCTGCTGATAAATGAATATCCACTGATCTTTGTGGTGCCTTTGGCACACAAGGCGGCTATCACCAAAGCGGCACCGCCCCGAAGCTCCCTGGCAGTTACCTGCCTGCCATATAAAGGATATCCACCTTCTATATAAGCTTCCCTGCCGCAGATCTTTATATGTGCGCCCATCTCCACCAGTTCCCCTGCAGCCTTATAACGATCCTCAAAAATCTGTTCCCGGATCAGGCTTTTCCCGGTCACTGTAGTCAGAACTGCCATAACCTGCGATTGCAGGTCTGTAGGAAATCCAGGATAAACATCTGTCTTAAGAAGCTTTACCGGACAGTGGATGTTCTGTCCATTGACTATTAGTTTACCACTCTTCCCTTTATATTGTCCACCCATTTTGCAATATACATCCAGAAAGGCATCTAGTTCACCTTCCGGCACATTTTCCAGTGTGATCTCACTTCTTGTGGCTGCCGCTGCACAGATATAGGTTCCTGCAACGATCCGATCCGGAGGAATCTTCATACATCCGGCTCCTAATTCATCTTTTCCCTCTATAAAAATGCAGTCCGTTCCCTCTCCTTCGATCTGTGCGCCCATTGTTTTTAAATATCTGCAAAGCCAAAGGATTTCCGGCTCCCTGGCAGGATTTTTTATGATTGTTTTTCCTTTTGCAAGTACAGAGGCCAGAATAGCCTGCTGTGTAGCACCCACACTTCTTTTTGGGAACAATATCTGGTTTCCCAAAAGGCCGGATGGAGCAGTTCCCTGGATCACCTGGTCTTTTTTGATCACAGCCCCAAGCTGCCTTAGTGCATAAAAATGCAGGTCTATAGGCCTGCTGCCAATTACGCAGCCTCCTGGATACCCCAGCTTTCCTTTGCCATTCCTGGCAAGCATGGCTCCAAGCAGAATAACAGATGACCGCATACGTCCTGTATACATTTCCGGTATTTCTTCTTTGTCCGCATTTGTACAGTCCATATATAGATCATGATCCTCCCACCAGGTAACTGCTCCCAGTGTCTGAAGGATCTTCTCCATGCAGAAAACATCTGTGATCCTGGGACATGTCTTAAGAACACTTACGCCTCTGTGCAGCAGGGACGCTGCCATCATGGGAAGCGCCGCATTCTTTGATCCCTGTACAGAAATGGTTCCTTTTAATGGCTTACCACCCACGATACAGATGTAGTCATCCAAACTTTTCACTCCTAAAGAGCCTCTTACCCTTTAGTATATGTAAAGAGCTGCTGTTTGTGACTGCTTACGCTAAGAGCCAGACCCATTTCTCCCATCAGAAAAACCACAGAGGTTCCTCCATAGCTGACAAAGGGCAGTGTAATGCCTGTATTTGGAATAGTATTTGTTACTACAGCAATATTCAGGATCACCTGAATAGCCATATGAGCCATGATCCCGGTGCAGATCAAGGTTCCTGCCAGATCCATACACCGGGTAGCGATCACACACAGTCTCCAGATCAGCAGCCCGAAAATCAAAATCAATATTAATGCACCGGTAAGTCCCAGTTCTTCGCAAATAATAGAAAAAATCATATCATTCTGGGCTTCCGGAACAAATCCCAGCTTTTGTATACTGCTTCCCAACCCTCTGCCAAATAGTCCTCCGCTTCCAATAGCATACAGCCCTTGAATGGTCTGAAAACCTTTTTCGTATTTTTCCGGATCCCGCCAGATAGCAATACGTTCCAGACGGTAGCTTTCTGCTGCCAGAAACAACACGGCAACCGCCACACCTGCGGCACCTATTCCAAGAAAACAGGCATATCTGGAGTTTGACGCAAAAATCAGCACCACTCCAATCCCAAGGATAATAATGGCTGTGCTCAGATTATTGGAGCCTACAAGTCCTACCACAGGAAGAAGCGATGCAATGGTCCGTCCCATAAACCACAGACCGGAGGTACTGCTTTTTGTATGTTGGATCTGCCACACCAGAAAAAGGATCACTGCCACTTTTGCAAATTCTGAAGGCTGAAAAGACAATGGTCCCAGATTCAGCCACCGCCTGGAACCATTGATCTCTTGCCCCACCACCAGCACTGCTGCTGACAGACCTAAGGAGGCTGCATAGGCTGCCGGTGCCAGGCGGATAAAAAAGTGATAATCCATTCCTGCAACCAGATACATAGCCAGAAACCCCAGGGACATAGCAAATAACTGTTTCTTAAAATAATAGGCAGAGTCGCCGAAACGTACTCTGCCATTATATTCACTAGTTGAGAAAAGCATAGTCAATCCAAAGACCGCAAGGATCAGCACCAGCGTAAGTAAAATCCTGTCTGCTTCTGAATAGCCCTGTTTCTTTCTGGATGCCATAAAATCTCCTGGATCATTCTTTTATTTAAAGATATGAAACAAGCTCCTTAAATATGTCACCTCTCTGCTCATAATTGTCAAACTGCCCCCAGCTTGCACAGGCAGGTGAAAGAAGCACTGCATCACCTGGCTCTGCCTTTTGTGCACATACCTGAACTGCTTCCTTCAGGTCTTCACACAGGATGATCTGATGGAAACCATTCTTCTTTGCAGCCTCTTTGATCTTCTCCTTTGTCTGTCCGATCAGCACCAGGTACTTCACTTTACCATCAAATGCCTGGATCCATTCATCATAAGTAGATCCTTTATCATAGCCGCCGCCGATCAGCAATGTAGGACGGTTCATCGCCCTGATCCCACGAATGGCAGCGTCCGGATTAGTTCCCTTGGAATCATTATAATATGCAACACCGTTTTTCTCAGTCACATATTCGATCCTGTGGGGAACTGCCGTAAACTCACATACACTCTTACGGATACTGTCCATATCTACGCCGTCATACCATGCCATGGCAACTGCTGCCATTACATTTTCAAAATTATGCTGTCCCAGAAGTTTCAGGTCTCCTGTCTTCACAACTGGGATCTCTTCTTTGTCTGTACGAAGTGTGATCATATCCCCATCCAGGTAAATACCCTTTGAAAGCTTTCTCACACTGGAGAAATAAACCACCTCCGGTACAATGTTTTCGCCAAACTTACGAAGGACCGGATCCTCATAATTCAGTACACATACATCCTTTGGTCCCTGATTCTTAGTGATCAGTTCCTTCACCCGGATATATTCTTCCATAGTATGATGACGGTTCAGATGATCCTCAGTAATATTCAGGATCGCACTTACATGTGGGGCAAAATCCTGGATCGTCTCCAGCTGGAAGCTGCTGATCTCAGCTACAGTAATGCTTTCTTCCTTCATCATTGGTGCTTTTAATGTATAAGGTGTACCAATATTTCCAACAACAAAAACAGAAGGACGGGCATCTGCCATGATCTTGCCAAGAAGTGCAGTGGTAGTAGTCTTGCCATTCGTACCAGTAATCGCAAGAACCTGCCCTTTTCCTGTCTGGTACGCCAGTTCTACCTCGCCCCATACTGGCAGCCCCTGTGCATAAAAGCTTTTTACAATGGGAAGGTCAGTAGGAACGCCAGGACTAAGTACAGCCAGATCCAGACTCTTTTGTACTTCACCTGGCAGTTCTCCTGCATACACCTGCACCGGTGTATCTGCTCCGATTTTATGTACGATCTCTTCTTTGTCAATATCTGCTTTTCCATCAAAAATAACTGGGAGAGCACCTGCCTTTACAAGAAGCTGTGCAGCTCCTATCCCGCTTTTTCCTGTACCGAAAACGAGAACTTTTTTTCCTTTTAAATCCACAACTTTCTCCTCCTTAAAGCGCCAGCAGTCCGATCAGGCACATAATTGCCGTAATAATTGAAAAAACTGCTACAACTCTGGTCTCAGACCATCCGCCAAGTTCAAAATGATGGTGGATCGGGGTCATCCTGAAGATTCTCTTCCCATGAGTTGCCTTAAAATAAGTAACCTGGATCATAACTGAAAGAACCTCTACCAGATAGATCAGGCCTACGATCAGAATAAACAAAGGCATCTGCATCATGTAAGCACAGCCTGCCACAAATCCGCCCAATGCAAGGGAACCTGTATCTCCCATAAACACCTTCGCAGGATACACATTGTAAAGCAGAAATCCCATCAGACCACCCACTACCGCACAGGTAAAGGGCTCGATCCCGGACTTCAGCCCAATGGAAACCACAGTAAAAAACACTGCAACGATCAGTGTAACGCTGGAAGCCAGACCGTCAACACCGTCTGTAAAATTCACCCCGTTTACAGTACCGATCACAGCAAAGAACAGAAGCGGCACTGCCAACCAACCCAAATCCAGGTAATGTCCGCTCCAGAACGGGATCCGCATAGTCAGTGAAATATCTGTATAATTTAAAATATAGAAGGTAAAAATCCCTGTAACAACCACCTGCAAAATCAGCTTCTGCCATGCCAGAAGTCCATCTGACCTGCGTAGCACAACCTTCAGATAATCGTCCAGAAATCCGATCAGTCCAAAGCCTAATGTAAGAAAAAGCACAGGAATGATCTTGGGATAATCCTTTACATAAAACAGAGCCGTGATCACTGTGGATACAAGAAACATCACGCCTCCCATGGTAGGTGTCCCTGCCTTCTTCAGATGGGACTGTACGCCTTCTACTCTTTCTGTCTGTCCCATTTTCAGCTTTTTAAGAAAAGGAATCACAACAGGGCCTAATAATGCACTGATTCCAAAGGAAATCAGCACGGGAATCACAACTTGAAAATCCATTTCACACCTCTTATTTCTTTCGTCTTTTTTAAAACATCTTATAGTATACGGCTTTTTCACCTATTTATCAAGACTGTAGCTGCATTCTATACCCAGATAGGGCAGAACATTCTCAAAAATCCGTCGGATCACAGGTGCGGCTATGGTGCCTCCGTAATACATTCCCTGAGGATTATGAATAATACAAAGTCCCAGAACAATGGGTTCTTCTGCTGGTGCAAAGCCAAGAAAAGAAGAAATATATCGGTTAGCACTTCTGGGAAGAGTCTGTGAAGTAGCTGTTTTCCCTCCAATAGAATAACCCTCAATCTTTGCATTTTTTCCGGAGCCTTCTGATACCACCTTTTCCAGAATGTTCCGTACCCGCCTGGAGGTTTCCTCTGACAGGATTCCCTGCTCCACCGGATAAGAAAGCTCTTTGATATTTCTCCCGTCCGGGCTTTGTACTGCCACTGCAAAATGAGGAGTCACTCTTTTCCCACCGTTGATGATCCCGCTTACCGTTGCTGCCAACTGGATGGGCGTGATCTGAAAAGACTGTCCAAAGGACACAGTAGCCAGTTCCACATTTCCCATTTTGTTTTTCTGATGCATAATGGTTCCTGCTTCACCAGGCAGATCGATCCCTGTTTTTTTCAAAAGACCAAACTGTTTGAAATATTTGTAATAATTATCCACTCCCAGCCGCAGGCCAACTTCAATAAAAACCGGATTACAGGAATTTTCTGCTCCCTGGACAAAATTCTGTGAGCCATGCCCTCTACGGTTGGCGCAATGGATCCTTCGGTCATCTACCAGTTCATGGCTAATTAAAGGGAACAAAAAAGAAAGGAAAACCAATCCAGACGGTATCAGCGGCAGGATACAAGAATAAATTGTGATTTCACAAGATTGGTGCTATAATAAGAGAAAAGTTCCTGCCGGGGCAGCCGCCCCGGTGGTATGGATAGAAAGGCAGGAAAACAATATGCACATCAGCTATAAACCACTCTGGCACACACTGTTAGAGCGTGATATGAGGAAAGAGGATTTAAGGCTTGCCGCTGGTATGACAACGAATATGATTGCCAACATGAGCAAAGAGGGAAAGCACATCAGCATGGACACATTAGCCCGTATCTGTGAAACGCTGAATTGTGAGATTACCGATGTGATTGAGTTAGTACCAGACGAGCCTGCTTCCACAGGAGGTAAGGAACATGAGAGAATTGAAACCAAGAATAACGGAAAACGGAATTGATTATATCCTTGTCGGAGATTACTACATCCCGGACTTGAAACTGCCGGAGGAACACCGCCCTATCGGAAAGTACGGACGGATGCACCGGGAATATTTAAGGGAAGTCCACCCAGCCAGATTGAATACATTGATACTGACCGGAGAATTGTGGACATATCTTGCAGACCTGAACGAACAGGCACAGGAACGGTTAGACACTATCATGGAGCAGATGAAAGCCACCGAGGGCGTGACAGAGGAATTGAAGCGAACTCAACAAATGGAATGGGTGCAGCGTTGTAATAACATTCACAACAGGGCAGAAGAAATTGTTTTGTATGAGATGATTTATTCATAACGGGAGCAATTAAATCGGAGGTATATAAGATGATTGAAATTGTATTTGGTGAAAGTGCCTGTGGAAGTTTGAAAATTGCCCAAACTTACGGCAAGGGAAAGTATAGAGGAAGTGCTGTTTCAATATTTATGAGGCACGAAGACGGGAGTGTTCCATCTTCAGATGAAATGAAAAAGGCACAGCTTCAAGCACAGGAACAAGAACGCATTGCTTGGGAGAATGCTATTCCATTGGGAGGCAAGAGCAGTGATGTTTATTGTTTTGATATGGTTCTTAGTGTGGGAGATATTTCTGATAATGGAATTGGCGAACAGCGGAAAAATATTTTCAAGAAAATGCTGTCTGTCTGCTTTGTAGAGGATTTAGATTATCAGGTTGAAGAAAAAATACAGAAAATTAAAACTACATTGACCTCAGTGATTGAACGATATGTAGCTGGGGAAGAAATTCGCATTTGGTATAGCTATAATCCAGATGAGCTTTGTGGTATGTATTGGCTTATGAAACAACTTCAACCATTAAACTGCCAGACAACAATTTATTTGGTTAAGTTACCTACATGGGAATATGGAAAAGAAAATACTATGACATCCAAAATAGCATGGGGCGAGGTGTCTCCTGGCGAATGGGGAAACTATATAACTCTACAAGAGAAAGCTAATCCTGTATTTCTTTCAGCTTGTACTATGAAATGGAATCAACTTCAAAATGAAAATGCACCTTTGCGTGCAATGTTAAATGGTAAATTGCAAAGCGTTTCAGAAGATATATATGATAGTTTCATTCTTCGTGAAATTGCGGAACAGCCAGAGCAATTCAAAATGGCTATTGTCATAGGTAATGTTTTAGGAAAATATCAACTTGGAATTAGTGATGTATGGATTTCCAATCGCATTGATAAAATGCTTGAAGATGGTGTGTTGGAAATTATACAGGACGCACCAAAGGGAGAAACAAATTATCGCCGAATATTAAGAAAACGAATGAAATAATAACCACAGCACAAACCGCTGCTACATGGAATCCAACAAACCATGCAACAGCGGTTTTCCTTTACCGTTTTTTCCTCTGGCTGATAGGCGTTCCCATTTTCTTTGATTTTTTGAGAATCCGAATCAGCCAGCGAAATTCTTCGTCTGACAGATTTTTATAGTTGATACCGAGCTGCTTGCAGTAAAGGACAACCAGCTTTTCATCCCGGCTGCCCTTGAAATTTTCGACTGCTTCGAGATTTTCTTTCAATTCATCGGCAACGGTGGTCTGGGGCGCACTCTCACTGTCCTTTTTGTGGGCTTCCCGAATATCCCGGATAATCAGGTTGAGGTCATCCAGAACCATGTGACTGAAATACTCATCATCACTGATATGGGCGGCTTGCAGCACTTTCAAATGCGGGTCATCTTCGCCTGGGCGATACCGTTCAATGATTTCATGCCGGACGGTATCGACAAGTGCATTGAGGTTTTGAATCTGCATGGTAGCAATCCCGTCCACATAAATCTCAATGTCTGCAAGAAACTTGATAAAATCTTTATGTGTAGCAAGCTCACAGAGCAGACGGTTGTTAATCCGACCGCTTTTCAGCAGTGCCACCATCTCATCATTCAAATGCAACTCCGTCAATGGTGTGTTGATCTGCTCCCTGTTCTCTATCCGGCACAGTAGATAATCAACAGAGACCCCATAGAAGTCTGCCAGCGTGATAAGGTTGCCATGATTGATTTCCTTAAAATCCTCTTTTTCATAACTTCCAAGAGCTGATTTGGAAATGCCTGTCAGCTTTGATAGTTCTTCCAGATTTAAGCCTTTGTCCTTGCGGAGTTCCCAAAGGCGTTCCTGTATGCTTGTTGCTCCTTTCATGGGCGCACGCTCCTTTCCAATGGTTTCATTGCTGCCGCTTATCTGGATTATATCACACTTTCCGCAATCGTGGAAATTTCTGATTTTTACCCCTAATTCCTACTTTGTGGACATACGGCACAGGGCACAAAAATGTTCTATGATACAGGTAGTTCATCGATGGATTATTCCAATCGAATGACCAGCCTGTGTGGGATATGCTTCCCCGGCGATGTAGCGCCATGACTTTTGGCAGAGGGATGTGGAGGAACCCTGACCGAAACGAGCGTACCAAAGGGAGCGATACGCCGCTGTGAGATTCAGGGGAGGCAACGACACCGGGGAGAACTGGCGAACTGACACCGAAATGATACCGAAACACGACAATCTGATAGGGGGATAGTCTACCCTATCGCTGATACTTCGGGAGATTTTAAGCGGCTCTATGACCGTAATTTTGCCGAAAATCGCCCCGAAACCATACGCAAAAACGGGAGGAAGCGCAATATGCCGAGAATGAGCAAAAAGAGGAAGCATGAGCTTTCCTTTTACCTCAATGACCGGGGGCGTGTCACTTACAACGAATTATGCCGGAAATGCCAGCATGGGTGCAAGCAGAGCTTCCGGGCGGTTGTGATTGACTGCCCCCGTTATTTATCCAAACGATCAAAGAAAAAGGAGGAACACACCGAATGAATTTTGAATTTATGACGATAGCAAGCACACCATTGCCGCCCTGTATGCCATTTCCCAGAGCGTTGACAGGATTTCCAGTCAGCAGCACCGCAAAGGTCATGCTACCTGCCGGACGCCGGACGCTATGCTATCCAAAGAGCAGGAGGACGAGAACGGAATCCGTGTTGTCTGCTTCCCTGTCACAGCCATTGCCGCAGTCCTGTCCCGCAGTCCCATGACGGTCAAGCGTTCTCTGAATGAACTGGAAAACGCCGGACTTATCATGCGGCGTGCGTCAGGGCGTGGGAGAACCGAATAGGATTTATGTGCTGATACCGGGGAAAGGAGGACGCTGCCCTTGCCTGATACCTCGAAGCTGGAAAAGCTCAACCGGGAGCTGGAGAAAAGCGAAAAGAAACTGCGGAAAGCCATCAATGATGAAAAGGCATTGCAGCACCAGTTAAAGCAGCTTACCCGAAAGGAACGGACGCACCGGCTCTGCACTCGTGGCGGTATGCTGGAAAGTTTTCTGCAAGAGCCGGAACGCCTAACAGATGATGATGTCATGCTGTTGTTGAAACTCATTTTTCACAGGCAGGACACGCAGGAACTATTGAAAAAAATGCTGGAACGGGAGAAGCCGGAAACCCCTTAGTTTACTAAGGGCGCAATTATACACCACCCAGAGGTTGGTGCATTGCGTTCTCCGAAGGCTCCTCGCCGGAGAGCTGTGATTTTCCGCAGTCATGGTCTGCTCCAAATCAAACAGGGGACGCTACACTTCCCCTGCGCTGGCTGCAGCCAGCTACCCCTTTGTGGACTTGCCTGTTGGGGACACCTTGCGGTGCAGAACTCTGCCAGCCGACAAGTTTCATAAAATATGCTATCTTTTCGATAATCGATGAAGTATAATAAAGTCAGAAATAAATCAGGAAGTGAGGTCTAAGGCTTAAACGTGAGGTTTATATGAAAAAATACCAATGTCCTTGCTGCGGATATTTTACCTATAATGTTCCGGCAAATGAAGATTGTGGGTATATTTGCCCCGTTTGTTTTGGGAGAATGACCCGTTCATTGCTTCTGATAACGAACCAAGCGACTCTAATCATGGAATAACGCTAAAAGAAAGCGAAATCCAATTTCTCAAAATTTGGTGCTTGTGAAAAAGAAATGTTATGTTATGTCCGACCACCAAGAGATGATGAAAAAGAAATTTCATAGCGACAACTTCCAACTTGTAGAACTGAAAAATTAGAAGTTGTAAAGGAGTGTGATAAAATGGAAACACTTTTTGACCAATACAAAGAACTGAATATAAATGGCTCTTTGATTTGTCTTGAACAAGTTGAAGATATTTATTCTTACTTCTGCTATCC
>NZ_JAYFUY010000099.1:0-7983 GCF_059933065.1 Blautia sp. HA3515
TGGTATAGTATAATAAGGCTGAATCAATTATTTTGGGAAGTTTAGCCGGAAAAGCGAAAAAGTATTTCTTCCCGATGACGAAAGGAGAAAATATGAAGGTAGGATTTGGATGCGACCATGTTGCCATCGAACTGAAAAACATTCTGAAGGAGCACTTGGAGGAAAAAGGATATGAATGCGTAGATTACGGTGCATACGATCCAAATGTAAAGGTGAATTATCCGGAGCCTGGTCTGAAAGTGGCAGAAGCAATTATGCGTGGAGAGGTTGAGAAAGGTGTATTGATCTGTGGTACAGGTATTGGTATTTCCCTGGCTGCTAACAAGGTTCCCGGGATCCGTGCAGCTGTGTGCAGCGAACCATATTCCGCAAAGCTTACAGTAGAGCACAATAATGCCAATATTATCGCCATGGGCGCACGTGTAGTAGGACCGGAGCTGGCCAAAATGATCGTTGATGAGTTCTTTGGCGCCAAGTTTGAGGGAGGACGCCATGCAGTGCGTGTGCAGATGATCTCTGATATTGAAGAAAAATACGGAGCAAAATGGCACGAATAATTAATTTGTTAAAAGTGTTACTGGCCAGACATATATTTGACTGGACAGGGAAACTGAAAATGCGTTATACTTATAGAGTAATCAATATACAAATGCCCCAGACAGGGCGTATACGCAAAGCATAAGGAGGATATTCATGAAAAAAGCATTAAGTATTCTGTTAAGTGCGGCAACAGCTGTGACAATGCTTACCGGTTTTGGTACTTCCGTTTTTGCAGAGGATTCCAGTGCTGCTCTGAAGATTGCCATTGTCAGCTCTCCATCAGGTGTAGATGATGGATCTTTCAACCAGAATAACTACGAAGGTATTCTGGACTTTATCGACGCTAACCCGGATTCTACTGTAACACCTGTCAAAGAAGAAACAGGTGATACTGCAGCAGCTGTACAGGCAGTGGCAGATATCGTAGCAGATTATGACGTGATCGTATGCTGCGGATTCCAGTTTGCAGGGATCGGCACCATCGCAGAAGAGAATCCTGAGGTAGATTTTGTTCTTGTTGATTCTTATCCAACCAATGAGGATGGAGAAGAGACTGCTTACGACAATGTATATGCAATGCAGTTCAAAGAGCAGGAGAGCGGTTTCTGTGCAGGTATTGCAGCAGCCCTGGAGACAAAGACAGGTAAGGTTGCAGTTGTAAATGGTATCGCTTATCCTTCCAACGTTAACTATCAGTACGGATTTATGTCCGGTGTGAACTATGCTGTGAAGAATTATGATGCCAAAGCTGAGATCGTTGAGCTTCCATCTTACGCAGGTACAGATGTAACAGGTGCAAACGTAGGCGGTAACTATATCGGTACCTTCTCTGATGAGGCAACTGGTAAGGTTGTTGGAAAAGCCCTGATCGATGAGGGTGTAGATATTATGTTTGTTGCAGCTGGTGCATCCGGCAACGGTGTATTCACAGCAGCAAAAGAGGCAGAGGGCGTTTCTGTGATCGGCTGTGACGTTGACCAGTACAATGATGGTGTGAACGGAGATTCCAATATCATGCTTACATCTGCACTGAAGATCATGGACAAGAACGTAGAGCTTCAGCTGAACAACGTAAAAGACGGCAGCTTCAAGGGTGAGAATGCCCTTCTTGGCGCAGATACAGATTCTACAGGATATGTAAGCGATCCAGAGAGATGCCAGCTTTCCGAGGATACAATTTCCAAGATCGATGAAGCTTTTGCAAAAGTAAAGAGTGGAGAGATCGTACCGGCAGCTAACTTTAACGAGATGACTCCGGACAACTTTACCGGATTATAAGATCTGAAGGAAGAAAGAGAGACTGCATGCCGGTCTTTCTGAGTTTCCATGAAATAAGAGGGGTGTTGTATTATACAACGCCCCTTTTTCAGAAGGAGGAAGAAGCATGGCAGATTACATTGTGGAAATGCGGCATATTACCAAGCGTTTTCCCGGGATCGTTGCCAATAAGGATGTGACCATTCAGATCAAAAAGGGAGAGATCTATGCGATCCTTGGTGAGAATGGTGCAGGGAAGTCTACGTTGATGAGCATGCTTTTCGGCATGTATGAACCAGACGAAGGGGAGATCTATATCCGGGGAAAGAAAGAGATCATCAGTTCCCCAAGATATGCTACCCAGCTGAATATCGGGATGGTACATCAGCATTTTAAACTGGTTTCCAATTATACGATTGCAGAGAATATTATCATGGGGATCGAGCCGGTGAAAAAAGCACTGGGGATTTTTCCATATGTTGACATTAAAGGGGCAAATGAGAAGATTGCCCGCCTTTCCAGACAGTACGGACTTGAAGTAGATCCAAAGAAAGTGATCTCGGATATTAATGTTTCTGTTCAGCAAAGGGTGGAGATCCTGAAGATGCTGTACCGTGAAGCTGAAATCCTGATTTTCGATGAGCCTACCGCATTGCTTACCCCACAGGAGATCGAGTTCCTTCTGAAGATCATCAAAGGTCTTCGGGATGGAGGAAAGACGATCATCCTGATCACGCATAAGCTGGAGGAAATTAAGAAAGTAGCTGACAGATGTGCCATTCTCCGCAGAGGTGAGTTGATCGATGTTCTGGATGTGCAGTCTACCAGTACGAAAGAGATGGCCAGCAAAATGGTTGGACGAGAGGTGTCCTTTACCCTGGACAAAACTCCTGCAAAGTTCCGTGATGTTGTCCTTGATGTTAAGGATCTTACGGTTACAAATGAGGACAAATTCCAGGTAGTAAAGAATGTGTCGTTCTCTGTTCATGGAGGAGAGATCTTTGCCATTGCAGGAGTATCCGGCAACGGACAGGTTGAGATCGCAGATGCCATTGCAGGGCTGATGAAAGCTCACAGCGGGCAGATTCTGCTGAATGGGAAGAACATTACAGAATATTCCATCCGGAAGCGTACTCTTGAAGGGATTGCCTATATCCCGGAAGACCGTCAGACCTATGGGCTGATCCTGGATTTTACCCTGGAAGATAATCTGGCACTGAAGAACTATTTCAAAGAGCCTTTTTCCAGAAAAGGCATCCTGAACAAAAAAGAATTTGAGACTTACGGGGAAAAGCTGATACAGGCATATGATGTGCGAAGCGGACAGGGGAACCGTACACAGGTGCGCTCCATGAGCGGTGGTAATCAGCAGAAAGCCATTATTGCCCGTGAGATCCAGCAGGATACCCCGCTTCTGATCTTTGTGCAGCCCACCAGAGGATTGGATATCGGAGCTATTGAGAATATCCACAAGCAGATCCTGGCAGAGCGTGACAAAGGCAAGGCGATTCTTCTGATCTCCCTGGAACTGGACGAGATCATGAATCTGGCAGATACCATCGGGGTTATCTACAACGGACAGATCCAGAAGATTGCAGATGCCAGCACCCTGACCACCAAAGAGGTTGGACAGTTTATGATGGGTGTAAAGAATGAGAATGATAAAGATGGCAGGGAGGTGAAGGACTGATGCAGGAAAAAAAGAAAAAGGGAAATCTATTGGTAAGATTTCTGGGAAATGAAAAATATCAGTTTCTTACGATCCCGTTATTTGCCATACTGATCAGTCTTCTGGTGGGGGCAGTGGTACTGCTTTTGCTTGGCAAGAACCCTCTTGATGCATATGTGAACCTTCTTCAGGGCTCCGGGATCCTGCCTAAGGCCAAATATGCAGGCGGCAAGAGTATGCTTACAGACTTTTTTAGCTTTATGGACTGCTGGACTCCTATGATCTTTGCATCATTATCTGTGGCAGTTGCCTTGAAAACCGGGCTTTTTAATATTGGTGTGTCCGGACAGATGCTGGCAGCAGGTTTTATCACTACGATCACGGTTGGATACAGCACCTTAAGTGCACCGATCGCCAAACCGCTGGTGATTCTGGTGGCAGCTGTTGTGGGTGCGTTGGTTGGTGGCTTGATCGGTTTTCTCAAATATAGATTTAACATTAATGAAGTTGTTTCCTCTATCATGCTGAATTATATTATTGAGTATGTGGTAGGTTTCTTTATTAACACAAGATACGTAAATCCTATTTCCCGTCAGTCCCAGCCCGTGAGCAGTGAAGCCAGGCTTACACTTTCCGGTACAAAGATCGGAGATCTGAAATTTGACATTCCATTGGGAATTATTCTGGCGGTGATCGTTGTTATCATTGTGAAATATATTTTTGACAGAACGGTTCTTGGTTATGAACTGAAGGCAGTTGGATCCAATCAGAAGGCTTCCAGATATGCAGGTATTCCGGTTGGCAAGAATATGATCCTTGCCATGATGATTTCCGGACTTTTGGCAGGCCTTGCAGGAGCGTCTTATTACCTTGGCTATTATGCGTCCATACAGCCCAAGGTGCTGTCAAGCACAGGCTTTGACGCCATTGCTGTGGCGATCCTGGGACATTCCAACCCGGTTGGGATCCTGGGCTCTTCCTTCCTGATCAATATTATCAGCAAAGGAAGTACCTATATGAGTTCCTCTCTTGGGGTAGATGCGGAGATCGCATCTGTTATTACCGGACTGATCCTGCTTTTTGCAGCTTGTGATATGTATATCCGGTACAGAGTGGATAAAGCCAAAGAGAACCTTGAAAAGAAGAGCGAAAGGAGGGAGTCTCATGAATAATGTAATTATAGATGGTCTTTCTTTTGCACTTCCGCTGTTTATTATGGCGATCGGCGGTATTTACAGTGAGCGAAGCGGTGTGACCAACCTGGCACTGGAGGGACTGCAGGGCTTTGGGGCTTTTACAGGCGCGCTGGTGGCATATATGCTGATGCAGTTTACCAGTGTGGATTCTTCCGCTGTTTATTATGTGGCGCTTTTGTTTGCCATGATCGGCGGTATGATCTTTTCTTTGCTTCATGCCTTGCTTTGTGTACGCTTCAAGGCGAATCAGGTGATCAGCGGTGTTGTGATCAATATTCTGGCCATGGCACTTACTGCATTCCTTACAAAGGTGATCAACCGATCTGTATTTGGGACACCTTCTGACAAATTCGATCTGGGTGTTTCTGCCAGATGGACAGTTCCTGGGCTTTCAAAGATTCCGGTTCTGGGAGCGGTGTTTACCAATATTTATCCTTTTGAGGTGGTGATCCTTGTGCTTGCCTTTGTGGCATGGTACCTGCTGTATAAGACCCGGTTTGGTCTGCATGTACGTGCCTGTGGGGATAACCCTCATGCTGTGGATGCGGCAGGTATTGATGTGGCAAAAGTACGGGTAAAAGCAGTTATGATGTCTGGGGCGTTGTCCGGGCTGGCGGGTATTTCCTTTGCTTATTCCATTTCTGCTAAATTCTCTTCCAGCATTTATGTGGGATATGGATATCTGGCCATTGCGGGGCTGATCTTCGGTAACTGGAAGATCCTTCCCACTTTGGGAGCCTGCCTTTTATTTGGATTTGCCAAGTCTGGGGGATATCAGATCGTGCAGAATCTGGGGCTGCCCAGCAGTTATTCAGATTTGATCATGATCCTTCCTTATGTAGCAACCTTGCTGCTGCTTATGCTGTTTTCCAAGCATAATCAGGCTCCGCGGGCACTTGGGGAGATCTACGATAAAGGTAAACGCTAAGTTTTATATAAGATTTACAGATAAGATTTACAGGCAAACGCTAAGTTTCATAGATAAGATTTACAGGCAAACGCTAAGTTTCCTTGCTTTACAAAACAGAATGCCTCTGGTATTATGATGCCAGAGGTGCTTTTTTATGGAAAGAAACAGGATCGTAAGACATTTTATCTGCATCTGCATGATCATGATCGTATTATTGTCAGGAATGTGTATTCAGAAACATGAGACAGATTCCGCACTTTCTTATGCGAATTTTCAGATCAGACGGCTGCATGAGAAGAGTTCTCGGTCCATGGCTGGCAATCCTCCGTCCAGCACGATTTTTTCTCCGGTAAAGACGGCACCAGAAGAATATTATACTGAAGAAGGCGCTCCTGTACGTTTGATGAACATGATGCGTATAGGGTCAGCAGTACGTCAGGGTGTGCGTTACAGCATTCGTCTGATAGCAGCGGCGCTTCTGGCAGTATTAACAGCCGTGTATATTAGTTATTGTTCCAAAGCTCGCAGGATGGAGCGCAGTTACTGCACAGACAGGCGCAGCGTGATCATCCAATACATACAGCATCAGGATGGGAGCAAAGGCTGATTCCCCGAAAACATGCCATCAACTGGTGCATCACCAATTTCATATTTGATGTATCAGGCTGATACATACTTAAAAGGATATGGCGTCTGACGGCGGCATTATCATATATGAAATCAGCTGCCGCCAGGGACTTTCATAATAAGAACGGAGGAATAAGTCCATGGTAGATGTTTTTGTAGGGATCATGATCGTGGCGGCAATCGGCGTAGGAGGCTGGCTGGCCTGGTACGAGAGCCGCAGCACTAAGAAATAAATATCCCGGATTTAATTATGCATAAAAGGCTAAAACCATAAAAATAAAAAAGATATAAGTATTGTCTCAAATAAAAAGTCTCAAATATAGTTTTAATTTTTTAAAAGGACGAGTGTCATGCAGGTAAGTTGGCGACCTGCATGGCACTTTTGATATATTGGGAAGATGGGCGAGGTTTCTGTCTGCTGGAATAAAGTGAAGAATATTCAATTATGTCATTTGTGATTTCAATTTAGTCAAATGTAAAGCAAATGACTAAATTAAAATGGTTGACGACTAAATTAAAATATAGTAGACTAAAGATGGTTAATTAAACGATAAAGGTCAAATAGAGAAAATAAGTGATTGATGAGGGTGTTGAATGAGAACTTATGATTTTTTGGAAAAATGGGATGAGCTGTTGATTCCGGAAATAGTGAAGAAACTTACTCTGATCAATGAATATAAGGGTGAACAAAGACTATTTATTGAAGCCCACAAAGATGAACTGAGCCAGTTGGTGGAAATCGCAAAAATACAAAGTACAGAGGCTTCAAACCGGATTGAGGGCATTTCAACGGCAGATGACAGGCTGAAGAATCTGGTACAGGCGAAAACAACACCGAGAAATCGTGATGAGTCGGAGATAGCCGGATACAGAGATGTATTCGAATACAATTCATGAGAATTATGATTATATTCCAATAAATGCAAGTTTCATTTTACAATTGCATAGAGATTTATATAAATTTCTTGGAAACATAGATGGCGGCATATTTAAAACTTCGGATAATATTACTCGGGAAACAGATAGAGATGGAAAAGAGAGAGTTCGATTCAGACCGGTAGCTGCCTGGGAAACATCTGCTTCGATAGAGCCAACTTTTGTGAGGCATTTTATAAGGCAAAAGATGAAGTAGATCCGTTATTGCTAGATATGATGTTCATTTTGAGAGTTTCTGTGTATCCATCCATTTAATGACGGAAATGGGAGAATGAGCCGATTGCTTACATTGCTTCTGTTGTATCAATCAGGTTTTATCGTGGGGAAAATATATTAGCATAGAAAAAATAATAGAGGACTCGAAGGAAACATATTATGAAGCTCTTATGGATAGTTCTGCGAACTGGCATGAGAATAAAAATGATTACAGGCCTTTTGTAAACTATATGCTTGGGGTGATTATAAAAGCTTATAAGGAATTTGAGTCCAGAGTGAAATTATTGACGGATCCAGGTATATCAAAAGCAGAGCGTATTTGTGAAATGATGAAAGGGCATATAGGTACGATTACGAAAGCCGAATTAATGGAAATGAATCCAGACATAAGTGATACAACCATACAAAGGACGCTGGCAGATTTGGTGAAAAACGGAAAAATAAGAAAAATCGGCGGAGGCCGTTACACAAGATATGTGTGGAAATTGGAGGATTAGATGATTACAGGTGAATTAAAAAATAAAATTGATAGTTTATGGGATATTTTTGCAGCGGGTGGGTTGGTTAATCCACTTGAAGTAATTGAGCAGATTACATATTTGATGTTTATCCATGATTTGGACGAATCAGAT